>JBBDWW010000058.1:0-8121 GCA_040902645.1 Dongiaceae bacterium
CCCGTCGGTTCGATCGAGAACCCGAAAAGCTTGCCGTCATCGAGAAGTGCTGCCCAATGGCGCGGCGTCATGGTGCTGCAATAGAGCTCGAGCATCAGCGCCCGAAAATCGGCCAGCTCAGCCCGCCGAGCAGCGCCACCGTTTCAAAGAGCGGGAGACCGACAACATTGGAGTAAGAGCCGTTGATGCGCCGAACGAACATCTCTGCCGCACCCTGGATCGCGTAAGACCCCGCCTTGCCTTGCCATTCACCGGTATCCAGATAGGCCGAAATTTCGGCCGCCTGCAGCCGCTTAAAGCTTACTGCCGTCGTTGCGATACGCAATCCGAACCGGCCATCGGGCGCGGTGCAGGCAACCGCTGTTATGACCCGGTGGCGTCGACCGGACAGGAGGTCGAGATGGCGACGAGCCATCGCCTCGTCGTCGGGCTTCCCCACGATCCGCCGACCCAGTGCGACCACGGTATCGGCGGCGAGCACGAAAGAATCCGGATAGCGCGACCCGATACAGGTGAGTTTTTCTAGAGCCAGGCGACGCGCCATCGCGGGCGGCAATTCGCCTTTGGTCGGCATCTCTTCGATATTGGTGCCAACGATCTCGTCGGGCACGATACCGATCCGACGCAGCAGTTCGACGCGACGCGGCGATTGCGAAGCCAGTACGAAGTGCCGGCGATTCGTGGCGGCCTCCGTCATCGGATTCCTGAGATGTTACTTGAAGCGGAACGTGATGCGGCCCTTGCTGAGATCATAGGGCGTCATCTCAACGTTGACGCGATCACCGACCAGAACGCGGATGCGATTTTTCCGCATCTTTCCCGACGTATGCGCCAGGACCATATGTTCATTGTCGAGCTTTACGCGAAACATCGCATTGGGCAGCAGTTCAACCACCGTGCCGGAGAACTCGATCAGATCCTCCTTGGCCATCTATCCTCCTTGGTTTCACAGGGCGGGGGCAGCCGGCACGGCCCCACCAGAACCCTACGGGCGCCTCTTATACGCCAAATGGCCTCATTGGAATACCGACCCTCGGGCCTAAACCGATGGCGCGCCGACATGGGGAAATCGACTGCGGATCCGATCGTCGAGCCAATCCCGGACATCCCGATAGGCGTCGAGGCGAATCTCGCGGCTTCCTTCGATCACGCTCGGATCGAAGGTATGCCAGAACTCGACATCGCAGGCCATGGTTCGCGTCAGTTCGAGTGCCTGGTGATGCGCTTCGGGGGAAAGAGAAATGATGAGATCGAACGACGTATCCTCGAGGGTATCGAAGCTCTTCGTCCGATGTCGGGTCATGTCGATGCCGATCTCGTCCATCACGGTGAGAACGAAGGGATCGATCTCGCCGGCACGGACCCCGACCGAGTCCACATAAATCCGGTTCCCGTGCAGGCGTTTCAGCAGCGCTTCTGCGAGCGGCGATCGGATGGCATTCAGGGTGCAACAGAACAAAACGCTTGAGGGGAAGCCGGCCATTACGGCTCCTTCAACCCTTGATGTGCAGAACGCATATCAGGGTGAAGAGGCGACGCGCTGTATCAAGATCGAGCTCGATCTTGCCTTCGAGGCGTTGCTGGAGGAGTTCAGACCCTTCATTGTGCAACGCGCGGCGCCCCATATCGATCGCTTCGATCTGGGAAGGCGAGGCCGTTCTGATGGCGGAAAAGTAACTTTCGCAAACCTGGAAATAATCCTTCACGATCATGCGGAATGGCGTGAGGGCCAGCGCGATCCTGCGTCGGGGCTGTTCTCCGGTATCGCGCGCATCGAAGATAAGACGGTTCTCTTCGATCGAAAGATGGAGGCTGTAGGGCCCCTCTTCGTCGCCGATCAATTTGAAACTGTTGTCTTCGATCAGGTCATAGATGGCGACGGCGCGCTCGTGCTCAACCTCCGGGCTGCGCCGGACGACAGACCGCTCGTCCAGGGTGATCTTTGCGATGCGATTGGCGGATTGATCGTCACCCGCCATCGCGACCGGGACCGTCATTATGGTGCCGCAGGCGCAGCTCTGCCGCCCGCGCATGGCCTTCGAGACCTTCGGAATGAGCCAGCACGATTGCCGGCTTAGCCAGGGCAGCAAAGCCGCTCGGCCCGCATTCGAGAATGAAAATCCGTTTCAGAAAATCGTGGACGCCAAGGCCGGAAGAAAACCGCGCGGCACCCGATGTCGGCAGGACATGGTTCGGGCCACCGACATAGTCGCCCAGAGTCTCCGGCGTCCACCGGCCGAGAAATATGGCCCCTGCATGCCGAATCTCTGCCGCCATGTCGCTGGGACTATCGACGGCCAGCTCGAGATGTTCCGGTGCGATCCGATTGACGAGTTCGATGGCGCTGGTGCGATCGCGCGAAACGACAATGGCCCCGTTTCTTTCCCACGAGATGCGTGCGGTATCGGCGCGGGCCATGCATTTGAAAAGGTGCTCGACGGCATCGACAACGGCAGCAGCAAACAGAGCATCTTCCGTAATCAAAATTGCCTGGGTATTCACATCATGCTCGGCCTGCGACAGCAGGTCGGCCGCAATCCAGTCCGGATTATTGCTGCCATCGGCAACGACCGTGATCTCAGATGGCCCTGCAATGGAATCGATACCGACGCGGCCGAACACCGATTTTTTTGCTGCGGCCACGTAGATGTTTCCCGGGCCGACGATCTTGTCGACCGGCTCGATGGTTTCGGTGCCGAAGGCAAGCGCAGCGATCGCCTGCGCCCCGCCGATCCTGTAAATTTCCGAAACGCCGGCCATCTGTGCGGCCGCGAAAACCGCGGGATTTGCCTTACCGTCCGGTGTCGGCACCGTCATGGCGATGCGGGCAACACCGGCGACGCGAGCCGGAATGGCATTCATCAGGACCGAACTGGGATAGGCGGCGGTGCCGCCCGGGACATAGATGCCGGCCGAATCGACGGGGCGCCATCGCGCGCCAAGCCGCACGCCAACCTCGTCGACGTAATCCAGATCGGTCGGTAAAAGCGCCTGGTGATATCGGCGGATGCGCTCGGCGGCGAACTCCAGGGCGGCGCGTATTTCTGCATCGCAACGATCGGCCAGTGTGGCGATATCAAAATCGGAAAATCGCAATCCCGAGGAAGCGACCTCGTGTCGATCGAACTCTTTGGTATATCGGGCTAGCGCTGCGTCGCCTTCCTGGCGTACCGCAGCGATGATTGCTGCGACGGTGGCATCGACGGCAGATAGATCGTCATGCTTGCGGACCAGCAGCGCTTCAAATCTCTGCGCGAAACCCGGATCAGACTGATGCAGAACGCGGGTCATTGGCCGCAGCCCGAAAACGGGCGATGAGAGGGTTGATGAAGCCGGGATTCAGTTTCAGCGCCGTCCGGTTGACGATAAGCTGGGCGCTCACATCGGCAATCTGTTCGATTTCCTGCAACCCGTTGGCCGCCAGCGTCCGGCCGGTATCGACAAGATCGACGATGCGGTCGCACAAATCGAGCAAAGGCGCGAGCTCCATCGCGCCACTGAGAACGACGCACTCGGCCTGTACGCCACGCCCTGCGAAATGACGGCGCGTCTGTTGAGGATATTTGGTTGCGACCCGGACATGGCTCCAGCGCCCCGGATCGTCGTTGTGAAAAAGCTGCGTGGGTTCTGCAACGACCAGCCGGCAACGCGCGATACCGAGATCGACAGGCGCATAGATTTCCGGGTACCCAAATTCATCGATCACATCGCTGCCTGCGATCCCGATCTGGGCGGCGCCGAACGCGACATAGGTTGCGACATCGAAGGCCCTGACCCGGACGACGTCCAGGGCCGGAAGACTGGTGCGAAATCGCAATGCGCGTGAGGCTTCGTTGTATAGCGCCGGGTCCGGTTCGATCCCCACGGCGGTCATTAACGGCGCAATCTCCTTGAGGATGCGCCCCTTCGGCAGCGCCAACACATATCCGGTGGCTGTCGCTTCTGATTCGACGGCGGCCATCATGCCCCGCCCGCACCCTCATGTTTTGGTCGCCAGGCCGTCGGCCAGGGCTCGTCCAGATCCACGACGCGGCAAGCGATCCCCTCGGTATCCAGCCTGATCGTCGCGGCACCCGAGAAAATCAGGACAATGCCGTTCTCCTCGGCCGTGATCGTCAGCAGGTTGAGTATTCGATCGCGGTCCTGTCGATCGATACCGCGCATCTTGATCGACCGAACCCGATCGAACGCGACACCGCTATGGACTCGTTGATGCATTTGAGTTGACGCAAAGCGGCGATCCTTACCGGCCGAAACCTCGCGAATCTCGTCGACCTCGTCTTCCCATTTGAAGCGGTTGACCAGAATCGCAAACCGACCTTCTTCAGCAAAAAACTGAAGATCCCCAATGCGCACCAGCCCATCCTGCAAACAGGCGGCAATGACCTGCAGATCCTCATTGTCTTTGGCGACCAGCGTGAATTTGTCGACCATTTTCCTATTTCACCCGATCGATCTCGGCACCGCAACCTTGCAGCTTTTCAACCAACCGCTCGTAGCCACGGTCGAGATGATAGACCCGGTTGATGGTTGATTCTCCCTCTGCGGCGAGAGCGGCAAGAACAAGTGACATCGAGGCGCGCAGATCGGTTGCCATGACCGGTGCGGCGCGCAACCGAGAAACGCCGCGTACCATCGCGGATGCACCATGCACGGTAATATCCGCACCCATCCTGCTTAACTCCGGAACATGCATGAACCGGTTCTCAAAGATCGTTTCAGTGATCATTGCAGCACCGTCGGCAATGGTCATCAAGGCCATCATCTGTGCCTGCATATCGGTCGGAAACCCGGGAAACGGCTCCGTTGTGACGTTAATCGGTTGCGGCCGGTTCGTCTTGCACGAGACCTCGATGTCGTCGCCCGCTTGTTCAAGCGAGAGGCCGGTACTTTTCATAGCGGAGGCTGCCGCCCCGAGCTGGCTGATATCGGCACCTTCCAGCGTGATCGAGCCCCCGGTAATCGCTGCGGCCAGGGCGTAACTTCCTGCCTCGATGCGATCAGGAATGATATCGTGCGTCGTGCCGTGCAGGATTTGAGCACCCACGATGCGGATCGTATCGGTTCCGGTACCCTCGACCGTCGCACCCATGGCTGCAAGGCAGTTGCCGAGATCGATGATCTCCGGCTCGCGTGCGGCATTGGCGAGTTCGGTCGTGCCTTTGGCCAGACTTGCCGCCAGCATGATGTTTTCGGTTGCACCGACGGACGCGACCGGCAGATCGATCCGCGCTCCTTTGAGTCCGTTCGGCGCTCGCGCTTCGATATACCCGTCCTTCAACTCGATTTCGGCGCCGAGCGCACGCAGGCCGAGCAGATGCAGATCGACGGGCCGGTTGCCGATGGCGCATCCGCCGGGCAGCGATACTCGCGCCATCCCGACGCGCGCCAGTAGCGGCCCGAGCACAAGCACCGACGCGCGCATCTTCCGCACCAGATCGTATGGCGCGGTCACGGTCCGCACGTTGGCGGCGCGCAGTTCGATCAGGTTGCTGCCCGAATGCCCGTTGGTGCCGGTGCGAAAAATCCCTTCCACGCCGAGTTCGCCCAGCAGGTCGGCCATCGTCGTGATATCGGCAAGGCGCGGCAGGTTGCGCAGGATCAGCGCTTCTTCGGTCAGCAGCGCAGCCGCCATCAGCGGCAAAGCCGCATTCTTGGCGCCCCCGATGGCGAGCGACCCACGCAATGGCTGCCCGCCCTTGATCCAAATCCGATCCATCAACGCCCTTCCACGGCCAGCCGAACGACCAGCCCTCGTAACGAGACCACCACATGCCGAGCCGGAATCACCCCTCGCGCTCGCTGGTGCCCCCTTCTTGTGCCCCCGATTTAACCGATTCGTCGCTCTTTCGGGCAGATTTCTGGGCCTTGCGGCGGCGCAGGTTCTGACGCAACGCTTCCGCCAGACGGGCTTCACGCTCCGGATCGGCGATAGGCTTGGCAGGCTGGTCGGTGCGGGAGCGGCCTGTCGTTCTCGTTGTCATCGAGGGCTTCCTAAGGTGGCGGGGAAGCTACGGGGGGAATGGGCCCTTTTCAAGGCTCCAGCCGTCGAATTGGCCGCGCCCGTTCATCCCCAGAGGCGGCCGTCGCCATTCTGGCGGTGCGCCACGGGACATCCCTCCTGCCGATCGTCGCGGCTGGCAGATCGGGGCGCACAAAGGCAGCGCCGTATCTTCAACACGTCCGCGATCCAGTCGAGGTCCGACGCGACCAGCGGATCGTTGCGCGTCATGTCGAAAAATTCGATCGTCGATGGCGCAAACATATGCGGCTCGACCAGTGTGCAAAGCTCGCTCGCATCTTGCGGCGGCAGGGTCACGTCAGTGGCCGGCGCGGCGCAACTCGTCAAGAGCATCGTCAGCGCTGCGATACTCGCGGCCGATCTGTAGCCCAAGATTCAATCTCCTGTTGAAGGCCGTGAGGCTGTCGGCGATTTGCGCCTTGATGCCGAGACCGAGCATCTGGTTGCGCTCGGCCCGGTCGGCCGCCCATTGCGCCAGTTGAACGAGCGCAAGGGCGACCTTTCCCCAATCCCAGATCACGCGTAGGCCCGATCAAGCCGGCGTCTTGTTCGGCGTGACATAGGTCACAATGAACAGGATCACGCCGACCGCGGCGGCCTGGATGGTCGGATCGACCATGAAACCCGCCCAATGCTGAAGCTGCATACAGAGGAACGACACAAGGCCGGCGACATAGGCTTTATCGAGTTTGGTCAACATCATTTTCTCCTAGGGATATTGTTCGCGGGGCAGTTGGAAATGCGGGCCGTCCTTGAAGCTGTGCCAATCGCCGCCCCATTCGATCGGCACGCCCAGTTCCTCCGCGGCGCGTTTCATGGCGTCCGCGATCCGGTGATAGAGCGGCCAATCCCAGCGCAGCTCACCGCCGACATCGGCACCAAGATCAACCGCGTGGCCGGTGAGATGACGCGAGTTCATCGTTCGCGAAGCGCCGGCAGCGACAAGCGCTTTCTGCCGCGTCACGCTGCGCAGCCCTTCGATCACGGTGAAATCGACATCGCTCAACGCGATCGCGCGTTCGACGACGCGCACCAGGTCACGATGGACGTCTTTCAGGCGTTCGCGCGAACGCCGACCGAGCTTGAACCCGGACATGTCATTGGTCTCCGATTAGCTTGAGCAGAAAGCTGCCGACGCGATCGAGGGCAAGCCCGATCCCGCCACCCGCCAGCGGCAAAACGAGAATGGCGCCGGCAAGACGGTTCTTGCAGCGTGACCAGGACGAGACATGCGGCTTCATGTATCGGATCTCGACCTCGACCAGATCGAGCCGGCGCACCGTCTCGTCGCAGGTCTGATCGAGCTTGGTCAGCACCGGAATGAGTTGGTCGAGCCGGTGATTGAGACCGGCCACATGCGCGGTGAGTTGGCCGATCAGAAATGCCGGCGCACCCGCAACAGTCGATTGCCCATCGCCGTTGCCGCCCCTCATCAGACCTTCACCTCGGTCACCGCGATTGACGAGATGAGTGCGCCGCCCAGCACGCGCGCCCCATCATGACCATTGAGATACGCATTGCCAGTCGAGCCCGGGCCCATGCGCACCTTGAACGCGATCGCGCTCACCCCGCCTGCGGTCATCTCGTAATTGATGACCAGCGTCGACGTACCCGCGACGGAGTTGGTGGCGAGATGGCTGGCAGCGGCAAGCGCGCCCGTATCGCTGTCCTTGAAAAGCGCAGCCACCACCGCATCGAGATTTTCGCCGCCGATCTGCAGCGTCACCGTCACTAGCAGTTTGTTGGCGCTCGCCTTGGGCGTGATCGAGACGGTGAGCACCTGCGAGCCCTCGCCCGATTGAGGAATCGAATCGTCGAACGGGATGATGTTGCTGATGTCGGAGAAGCTCGCGGTCTGCGCATAGACGCGCTGCACGACAGCGCCGGCCGCGACGCCAACGATCTCGACATTGTTGACCTTGAGACCGCCTTGCACATTGAGCCATCCGGCCCCCGGATCGCCGCCGGTCGGAAATGCGAGCTGCAACCCGGCGCCCAGCCTCATGCCACTGGCATAGGAGCCGCCCACGATCGTGAAGAATTCGAGCCTCGAATTCTCGGAGAGGTTCGCCGGGTCGACGGTCTCGGCATGGATCTGG
>JBBDWW010000059.1:0-8108 GCA_040902645.1 Dongiaceae bacterium
TAGCTCAGCTGGATAGAGCGCTGCCCTCCGAAGGCAGAGGTCACAAGTTCGAATCTTGTCGGGTGCGCCGGTTTTTGCCGCATTGGTCGTTGGTGGCACTCGAATGATGCGCATAGCCGCTTCGATCCGCGGCTGCAAATTTCCGAACCGGCGGCGCACATCAGTTACTTCGCAAGCACATCCAAAATCGGGCAATCGGGTACGGCGGTGCCGCTGCATGCGGCGGATGTCGCCGCAAGAATTTTTTCGATTCGTTTCAGATCGGCGATCCTTGCTCGTACATCGGCCAGATGTTGCTCCGTCCTGCGTTTCACCTCGGCGCAGGTTTCGGTGCCGCCGTCGACAAGACCCAGGAGTCCACGAATCTCGTCAATGGAGAATCCCAGTTCGCGGGCGCGAAGAATGAAACGCAGACGCCTGCCAAGCGCTTCATTGTAATATCTGTAGCCGAAGGCACCGGCGCGCGGATCAGGCATCATGCCGATTTTCTCATAATAGCGGATGGTTTCGAGATTGCAGCCGGATCGACGCGCCAGCTCTGCACGCTGCAACCTTTTTTCGGGGGATGTAGCCATCGGCGAAAATGCTCCCTTGTGTCTGTAGTTGCTACAGACTTTATCATGACTTTCGTTGGAGGCGCGAGGAGCCGAACCGATGATCGCCAGTCCGATGGAAATTGAAAGCCCGCAGCCGACATCCGGCGTGACGTCCGGAAAGAGGAGCTTGCTGACCGCAGCGGGCGCGGTCGGGGCGATCTTGACTTCAGCGTGTTGCGTGGGACCACTGGTCCTGCTCGCCCTCGGAATATCCGGTGCATGGATCGGAAGTCTTGCCGCCCTCGATACCTACAAACCGGTTTTTGCGGCGATTGCCGTGATTTTTATCGGCCTCGGTTTTCGACAGGTTTACTTTCCTGCGAAGCCAGCTTGCTCCGAACGAGCATTCTGCAAACGACCGGCTTCAGCGCTGATAACAAAATCCGTCCTGTGGGTCGCAGCCGTACTGGTCGCAGTAGCCATTACAATCGACTGGTGGGCACCGATCTTTTACTAGGAGACACCGGCAATGAATCGATTATCCATCTTGAGGGCGATAGCGATCGCAACAGTCACAATCGTGACGGGGTCCACTGCATCAATTCATTTTGCAATTCCAACTTCGTATGCTTCCGAAACCGTCGCGACGCAAACGGCTACATTCGCCATCGAGAACATGACCTGCGCTCTTTGCCCGATTACGGTCAAGCTCGCGATGGAAGGCGTTAGCGGTGTGAAGTCAGTTCAGATCGATTTCGAGGCAAGGACGGCAACTGTTACATTCGATCCCGCTGCAACAACGGCGGAAGCTATCGCGGCTTCTGCGACAAACGCCGGCTACCCGACATCCATATTAAGTTGATGCGAGATCTGCGCAACATGGTTGTACTGCATCAGTCGACAATTACATGCCCGGAATGCGGCCATCGTACACTGGAGACCATGCCGGCCGATGCTTGCCAGTATTTTTACGATTGCACGAAATGCGGCGCGCTTCTGAAGCCGAAGCCGGGAGACTGTTGCGTCTTTTGTTCCTATGCCGACACACCCTGTCCACCGATTCAGTCGTCGTGGAACGGGAATTCGGGCCCTGGGCGCTGTTGCTGAAGCACGGATATGCCAATGCCGCGCACTAGATTGTAGCCACATCCGGGGCCCTTCAAACAACGGTGTTGCCTCGGGCAGCCTCACGGTGAATCCCGTTTTGTCGCCGTGCCGAATGGGCCTATCGTTCGAGACCCTATCGCGCGCAACCGCGCACCGGCGGGGACAATCGTTCCCCGCACAATCGCCCAAGGGAGGACGGCCCCATGTCGCTTTCGCTGCAGGTCCTTTATCCGACCGACAACGGCTCGACGTTCGATCACGATTACTACATGTCAAAACACATGGAGGTCGTCGCGAACAGCATCAGGGGCCATATCGAGCGCGTGACGGTGACGAAAGGGATTGCCGGCGGCCCGAATGTGCCGGCGGGCTATCACGCCATCGCCACGATCCTGTTCGCCGACAAGGCGGCGATGGATGCCGCAATGGCATCGGTCGGGCCGGCGGTCGCCGACATTGCAAATATCTATAACGGCACGCCGCAGATGCTGATCGGCGAGGTCGTTGCGGCGACCTAGAGGCTGCGTTTGTCGGGGCGGACCTGCGCCGGTCGATGCACGGCTCGCAAGCTCATTGACGTCTGCGGTTTGACGTCTGCGGGCGGGCGCGGACCGGCAATACCCGGGCGGGATCGAGGCGCGCGAACTGAAAGCGCTCAGCCCTTCGCCAACTTTGCGAACTTTGTCGCCGCCCGTGCGGCCTCGCCGGCGAGCCAGTCACGAAAGAGCGCGAGTGGGCGGCGGCGCCACGCGCCGGCGGGTTCGCGGTGCGCCCCTTGATCGGCGGCGTTGCGAGCGTTACGTCTGCAACCATCGTTCGCCGCATCTGCAGAGAGGGTCCTACTTGTCCGATTTGTCCGCATTTCCGATCACCGCGCGCTGGCCCGCCAAACATCCCGATCGCATACAGCTTTATTCGCTGAACACGCCGAACGGCGTGAAGATCTCGATCATGCTCGAGGAGACGGGCATCGCTTACGAGCCGCATCTCGTCGACATCGGGAAGGACGAGAGCCACACGCCCGAATTCCTCTCGCTCAATCGCAACGGCAAGATTCCGGCGATCATCGATCCCGACGGCCCCGGCGGCAAACCGCTCGGGCTTTTCGAATCGGGCGCGATCCTGCTCTATCTCGCGGACAAGACCGGTCAGTTCATCCCGAAGGACGCGGCCGAGCGCTGGCACACGATCCAGTGGGTGTTTTTCCAGATGGCGGGGATCGGCCCGATCTTCGGGCAGGTCGGGTTCTTCCATAAATTCGCCGGCAAGGCGATCGCCGACAAGCGCCCGCTCGAACGCTATGTCGCGGAATCGCGGCGGCTGCTCGAGGTGCTCGATACGCAGCTCGAGGGGCGCGCCTGGCTGATGGGCAAGGACTACACGATTGCCGATATCGCGACGGTCGGCTGGGTGCGCAATCTGATCACGTTCTACGAGGCGCGCGACCTCGTGAAGTACGACACACTCAAGAACGTGCCGGCCTGGCTCGACAAGGCGCTCGCGCGCCCGGCCGTCAAGCGCGGGCTCGAGATACCGAAGCGGGGCTGAGGCGGCGGGCCGCCCCTCGGGGAGACGACGACGACAGACGGAGACAATCGGTGGCAAAGAAGCAGGCGGGAACGATCCGGATCGGCGTCGGCGGCTGGACCTACGAGCCGTGGCGCGGCGTGTTCTATCCAGCCGATCTCGTGCAGAAGCGCGAGCTTGAATATGCCAGCCGGAAACTCACCTCGATCGAGATCAACGGCACGTTCTACGGCTCACAGAAGCCGGAGAGCTTCGCAAAATGGCACGCCGAGACACCGGACAAGTTCGTGTTCGCGCTCAAGGGGCCACGTTTTGCGACCAACCGGCGCGTGCTGGCGGAAGCGGGATCGTCGGTCGAGCGGTTCTTCGCGAGCGGCGTGACGGAGCTCAAGGACAAACTCGGCCCGATCAACTGGCAGTTCGCGCCGACCAAGAAATTCGACCCGGCCGATTTCGAGGCTTTTCTGAAACTGCTGCCGCGCTCGGTCGAGGGGTGCAGCGTGCGTCACGCGGTCGAGGTAAGGCATGAGAGTTTCGCGACACCAGAATTCGTGGCGCTGTTGCGCGACCACGGCGTCGCGATCGTGACCGCCGGCGATTCGAAATATCCGCAGATCGCCGATGCAACGGCGCCGTTCGTCTATGCGCGTATCATGGGCGCCGAGGAAAAGGCGAAGACGGGCTATTCGCCCGCCGCGCTCGATGGCTGGGTGAAGCGGGCGCAAGCATGGGCGGCAGGCGACGTGCCGGAAAATCTCGCGACGGGCGCGAAGCCGCTGCCCGCCAAAACCGGGCGCGACGTGTTCCTCTACGTGATATCCGGCTTCAAGGAAAAGAACCCGGCCGCCGCGATGGCGCTGATCGAGCGCATCGGATAGCGACGCGCGTCAGTACGAAAGCTTCGGATACCAGTCCTTCGCGCGACCCTCCGGCGTCGCATCGAGGATGTTCCAGAGCGGCATCAGATCGGGCGCTCCACGCGGATCCTGCCCCGGATCGGCCGTCACGAATCCCATTTCCTGGCTCCAGAAATGACGGATCTTGCCGTCGCGCCGCGTGAAGATGTTGAACGCCGCGTCGTCGCTCTTGCCGTCTTCGCCGCGCGCGCCATAGTCGCGGCTGTATTCGTCGCTGGTATCCGAGTACAGCGGCAGATGATGCCAGCCGCGTTCCTTCTTGAACGCGACCAGCCGCTCGATCGGCGAACGCGCGACGACTGCCAGCGCGACGCGCTGCCGGATATCGGGCACCTCGCCGTCCCAGGAAGAGAGCAGCGACGTGCACATCGGGCAGGGCCGCTCGCGCTGCGGGCCGAACATGTAGCTGTAGACGACGAGCGACTGTTTGTCGGCGAAGAGATCGACGAATCTGACTGGGCCGCGTTCACCCTCGAAGCGATAATCCTTGGTCACCTCGCCGCCGGGCGGCAAGTCGCGGCGCTGTTCGGCCACGCGTTCTATGTGACGACGGAGTTCGATCTCTTCCGCCAGCAGCTTGTCGCGCGCCTCGCGATAGTCGTTGCTCTCGTTCGGAAAGCGGACGCCGTTCTTCTTCGCCAGCTCCATGGCCGGCGCGAGTTTGCCATTCTGTGCCATCGCAGTTCTCCTTGTTCGCTGCCCTTATTCGAGATTCAACTAGACCCCGCGCTCGTCAATCAGCGTCGCGCGCTGGAAGGCGGGACGCCCCTCGCAACGCGACACATAGGCCGAGAATGACGGGCGCGGTTCGATCATCTTCACCGCGATGCCGAAGCGGATAGCCCCGCCGACCATCACGTCGGCGGCGGTGAAATTCTCGCCGAGGATCCACGGGCCGGTCGCGAGCGCGCCATCGAGCGTGTCGATCACCCGCTCGTAGCTGCCCCAGGCGGCGGTCACGGAGTCGACTTCGAGCCCGGTATGTTTCTGCATGAAGGCCGGCTCGATGCAGGCCGGCTCGAAGACGAGCCAGCGATAGAAGGCGCCGCGCGCCGGATCGCCGATCGGCGGTGCGAGCGAGGCGGCGGGAAAGCGGTCGGCCACATGGGCGCAGATCGCAGCCGCTTCGGTGACGATCGTGCCGTCATCGTCCAGCGCCGGCACCTTGCCCATCGGGTTGATCGCGCGATAGGCCGCCGTCATCTGCGCGCCGGCGCGAATGTCGACCAGGCTGCGCTCATATTTGGCGCCGGATTCCTCTAGCACCCAGAGCGCGCTCGCGGCGCGCGTTTTCGGCGCCCAATAAAGTTTCATGATCGCTCGCCTTACGCCTTGATATCGACCAGAGTCTTGAAGCCGCCATACATCATGTTCTTCAATTCGAACGGCATTTCCTTCGGCGCCATCTTGCCGAGGCGCGGGTCTTTCATGACCTTGACGTTCACCCGGTCGCGGTGCGCGCGCGACTTGTACACGATGTAGGAGAACAGCACCGTCTCGTTGCGCTTGGTCTTCAGCTTGCGCGAGAACGGCGCCCCGAACTTTACGGCGAGATCCTCGCCCACGCATTCCTTCACTTCGAGCGCGCCATGATCGATCCAGACCTTGGCGGCCTTCTTCGCCATGCGGGCGTAGGATTTGATGTTCTTCTTCGGGATCGGAATGATGAAACCATCGACATAGGCCATTGAAAACTCTCCCATCGTTCGGGTGCGGCGCGATCATCCGTGGTGATCGGGTTATTGCGACGGCGCCGGTCAGCGCTGTGCGGTCTTCAGAATTTCGTCCAGTTGATCGAAGGTAGCGGAAAAGCCCTGCATCACCGAACCGAAGTCGGTCTCGACCGACTTGCGTTCGACCTCCGGCGCGTTCGGTGCGGCGGCGCGGACGTCAGCGTCGTGCGACCGTCCTGCTCGGCAAAACTCGTTTTCATCATCAGCTCCATCGGCCGGATCGGCGCGGCGGCTTCTCTGCGCCGATGCTCGCCCATAGAGAAACCGCGGGACCCAGCGAAAGGTTCCGGGGCGAAGGTTCCGGTCGACAGGCTCCGCCGGGCCGCCGATCGGCCCGGATCGGAACCAATTCGAACCTTTACCGGGCGGGCTGGCCGGGCAGCCGGTGGGCGAAGCTCCAGGCATGGCCGAACGGATCCACGACCGCGCCATAGCGATCGCCCCAGAACATATCGTCCGGCGGCATCGTCATTGTTGCACCCGCATCGACCGCGCGTTTCACCGCCGCATCGCAATTGGTGACCTCGAGATGCATCGTGAAGGATGTGCCGCCCAGCGATTTCGGCGGCTCCTGCCGCATTTTGCCGGCTTCGGCCGTGCAATATTCGGGGAAATGGTCGCGCACGAAGACGCGTGCGCCGTTCACGTTCATCTCGGAATGCATCAGCCGCTTGCCGTCTTCCGCCGGCAGACGGAAGGTTTCGGTGGCGCCAAACGCCTTCGCGTAGAATTTGAGCGCCGCGTCGGCATCGTCCACCACCAGATGCGGAACGATGCTCTGTGTTTGTTCGGCCATGTTGAGTACTCCATTCGGTTGTGTCGATTAAATCAGATCGCGCGGCTGCCGTTCGTGACGTTTCCGTGGCATATCGGTGGGCGCCGCGCGCTTTCGCAGAAACGATGGGCTGGCGGCGCTAATGACAGCAGGACAAGGCCTTGCTCGTGTCCGGGTATTCGTCGTTGCGCCGCACCCAATCCATGATCTCGCTCTCGTTGCGGCCCTTCGGTGTGATGTCGAGATAGATGAACGCGCCGATCACTTCCTCATTGCCGCGGGCGAAACTGGAATAAGTGTGAAACACCTCGCCCTTCTCGTCCTTGTAGAAGACGCTGAGGCCGGGCAGCTCGTCGAAGCCTTCCACCATGTCGTAGTTGTACTCGACCTTGCCGGCGGCAAGTTGTTCCTTGGTGAAGGAGACATGAAAATCGTAGTTGAAGTCACTGCCGTAGGATGAAGCCCAGCGCGCCTTCCAGCCGAGTCGCTTGCCGTAGGCGACGAGCTTTTCGATCGGCGCGCGCGCAACGCGCACGTAGGTCACATCGTGATTCTCCAGATGGACCAGCGCGCCCTCGGCATGATCGGCCTCGAGCGAGCAGCTCGGGCAGCCCTGGTCGAGATCCCAGCGCCACATGAAATGATGGACGATGAGCTGGCTGTTCTTGCCGAACAGATCGGCGAGCGATTTCTTGCCCTCGAGCGTGTCGAAGACATAGTCCTTCTCCATCCGGACCCAGGGCATCGCGCGCCGGTCGGCCGAAACGAGGTCGCGCATATGGGTGAGCGCTTTCTCTTTCTTGAGATGCGCCTTGCGCATGACCAGCCAGTCTTTGCGCGATACGATCTTGTGCGGTGTCATGCGGTGGCTCCTTTAATCGGGATCAGGGTTTTGGCGACCACCCCGGTCTTGAATGTCCGAATATCGGCGAGGCGAAAACGCTGGATGTCGCTGCGGACCGGGAAGATCCGGCGTCCGTCGCCGAGCACGACCGGATGGAAGATCAGCCGGTAAATATCGACCAGGCCGGCCTCGACGAGCGACCGCGCAAATGTCGCGCCGCCATGAACCAGCAGGTCGTTTCCGGGTTCCTGTTTGAGCGCGGTGATTTCGGTCGTCAGATCGCCGCGTGCGATGCGGGTTTCCGGCCAGTCCGCTTCCTTCAGGGTGCGCGAGAACACGACCTTCGGAATGTCGTTCATCGGGGCGGCATAGGGTTCGGTCGATGTCGGCCAATGGGCCGCCATTTCGTGATAGGTCACGCGACCCATGAGATGCACGCCGGCCCTCGCCAGGTCGGCCGCGCCCCATGCGGCATACGCGTCGTCGAACCCCGGAAACGCCCACATCACGTCGCCGTCGGGTTTGCCGACGAATCCGTCGAGCGTCATCTGCATCTGAAGGATCAGCTTGCGCATCGGATTGCCTCCATGCGCCCGCCGGAACCGTCGGCCGAAGGCGCTATTACGTATCCCCCTATTGGGTATCTTGGGTTTCGATTCCGGCGGGCGC
>JBBDWW010000060.1:0-1253 GCA_040902645.1 Dongiaceae bacterium
ATTCTCGAAACCTGGATCAAGGGCTCGACCAGCCCGCAACGACATTTCGGCGAACACGTCGGTGAAGAATTCGCGCGCGTGCAGCGCGAGATCGCCGAGCATGCCGCAGCCGCGCAGAGTTTTGCCGAAAACGTCACACGGCGCTGGCTCGGTCTCGTACGCGGCTGAAGCGCCGCCGCCGATTCATTCGTTTCGCGCCCCCGTCGCAACCGGACACCGGAAGGATGCCGTCATGGCCGATGTAAAACTGTTCCGCCAGCGCGACCAGAAATTCGAGATCAAGGACGGCGGCGCGGTGCTCGCACTGGTCAATGCCGGCAACAGCCCGACGATCGGCGCAGGCATCGGCGTGTTCGAGGATTGCGCGGTCGAATGGACGGTCACCTATGACGAGGTGCTGTTCATCCATGAGGGGAATTTCCGGCTGCGCGTCGGCGATGCGGTCTATCACGCAGGACCGGGCGACACGCTGTGGATTCCGGCCGGCACGGCGCTGGTCTACGAGGCGGACGCGCCGGTCACGTTCTTCTATGCCGTCTTTCCGGCGACGAAATCGCCCTCGGCAATGCAGAAGATCGATTACCCAACCGCACCGCCGCAGCGTTAGGAAAAGGCCGCAGCGCGAACAACGCGGTCAGCGCGCGGCAAGCGTCGCGACGAAAATCGTTCCCTCGCCCGCGGCGGCAGCGTTCGCTTCGATGTCGCTTGCCGCTGCGACCACCGTGTCGCCGGCGGCGATCCGGTCGATCCCTGCAATGCCCGACAGCGTCGCATACCCGCCCAGCGCATGCAGGATCAGCGTTTCCCCGTTCGCTGCGAGGCGGGCGGGTTTCGCGCCGAGCTCGACGATCTCCCAGCGCCGCGTGGCGCGCGCCCGATTCACCATCAGATTGAGATCGCGCACCGGCCCCGATGCGAGCCGGCACTCGACCGTCCATTCGCCGGGAAAATCCTGCGGCATGAAACGGCGATCGAGGCTGATAACGGTGCCGGTCTCTGTCGTGAGTGTCATGCCAGCGCCCTCGACCAGCATGATCGTGCGATCGATTCCGGGAAAGGCCGAGAACGGCCCGTCCTGTTCGATGCGCGCGAGGCTCAGTCGCCAAAGAAAACCGTCGCCCGCGAGATCGGCGCCCTCCGGCGCAATCGCGATCTCGGCCGTCGTCCCGCCACCGTTTTTCCACGCCATGAGGCGATGCGAATCGGGGCGGATCAGCCTTGACGACGGCCAACGTCGAGGCCTCCGTAAGTCG
>JBBDWW010000061.1:0-1251 GCA_040902645.1 Dongiaceae bacterium
GGGTTTGACGCCTGTCTGGCGATTGCGGTCTCAAATACATCCCCCCGTTTCCGCGGAAAGCGCGGAAACAGGGGGATCGAGGGAAGAGCAAATCGCGAGGATGGAATGGGCGGAGCTGAAGGTGACGGTCAAGAACTGCACCGCCTGCGGCCTCAGGGCCGGATGCACGCAGACCGTGTTCGGCGTAGGCGACGAATCCGCTGATTGGCTGCTGGTTGGCGAAGCCCCGGGCGCGGAAGAAGACCGGCTCGGCGAGCCCTTCGTCGGCCAGGCCGGGAAGCTCCTCGACAACATGCTCTCCTGCCTGGGGCTCGCGCGCGGGAAGAACGTCTACATCGCCAACGTCCTCAAGTGCCGGCCGCCGGGCAACCGCAATCCGGAGGCGATCGAAGTCGCGACGTGCTCGCCGTACCTGCGGCGCCAGATCGGGCTCATCCAGCCCAAGCTCATCGTGGCGATGGGGCGTTTCGCGGTGCAGACGCTGCTCAACACGGATGCCACCATCGGCAGCCTGCGCGGCAAGGTGCACGCGTATCACGGCGTGCCGCTCGTGGTGACGTACCACCCGGCTTACTTGCTCAGGAACCTGCCGGACAAGGCGAAGGCGTGGGCAGATCTGGTTTTTGCCCGGAAAACTATCGCCGCTCGCTAAGGCAGTGCCGGGTTTGATTTTCTATGATCTCGGCTTTTTTCCGGCCGGAAGATTCACCCGGCCGGAAAAAAACCGAGACCGTTTTTAAAAGTGCAGAACCCGCGACATCTCCCACCTCGTCGCCTGCTCACTGCTTCTCCGAGCGCGCGATCTCCAGCAGCGCCTCGATCTCGCCGCGGTGCGTGCGCCGGTTGCGCTGGTACCACAGGAGCACCAGGGTCATGGTGCCGGCGACGAACAGGCCGAAGATGACGATCACCGTGTAGATCGACAGGCCGGCGCCGAGCAGCGCGGAGTAGGACGCGATCATCACCAGGATGGAGGCGTTCTCGTTGAAGTTCTGCACGGCGATCGAGCGTCCGGCGCCCATCAGGTTGTGGCCGCGGTGCTGCAGCAGCGCGTTCATCGGCACCACGAAATAGCCGGCCATCGCGCCCATGGCGACGAGCAGCGGGATGGCGATGGCGACGTTGCCGACGAAGTTCATGACGATGATCACCAGCCCCATGCCGATGCCCAGCGGGATCACGTTCACCGCGCGGTCGAGCGACACGCGCAGCGACGCCACCACGGCGCCGAGCGCGATGCCGAGCGCCACC
>JBBDWW010000062.1:0-8080 GCA_040902645.1 Dongiaceae bacterium
CGGATCTGGCCCTCGACCGTGTCGCCGGTCCGAAGGCCGAAGCGCCGCACCTGCGAGGGCGAGACGTAGATGTCGTCCGGTCCCGCGAGATAGCTCGCCTGGGGCGAACGCAGGAAGCCGAAGCCGTCCTGCAGAATTTCGAGCACGCCGTCGCCGAAGATCGGTGTGTCGTTGTCGGCGAGCTGCTTCAGGATCGCGAACATCATGTCCTGGCGGCGCAGATTGCTCGCGTTCTCGATGTTCAGCTCTTCCGCATAGGTAAGCAGCTCGGGTGGGGATTTTTTCTTGAGTTCCTGGAGGTTCATGACCCTGTCTCGGTCGTTGGCGGGCGGAGCCCCGAGGGCCCGGCCGGCGAAGATGGGGTCGGCGAATGCCGGACCCGGGTGGGGAAATCTGTGGTTCGATCCGGTCGCTTTTCCGGTCTGAAGGCCAATCGCAACGGCAATCGGTTCGGTGGGGAGGCCGGCATCCGGGGTTTACGGGCCCTTGGACAAGCCGGATCAGGAAACGGAGAGGGCTTGGAGATCGGCTGCCGGCCCTCCCTTCGGGCCGGCGGCTTGGCGGGGAACCCCGCTGACGGGTTACATGGATAAGCGAAAGCGGGTCGTCAAGTCAAACCCCAGCCTAGAGCAAAATTTCCTCAGAAGGGTCGCACCACCGCAAGGATGACGATGGCGACCAGCAAAATCGTCGGTACCTCGTTCATCCAGCGATAGAAGCGCGCCGGGTGCCGGTTGGCGTCCTTCGCGAAGTCGCGGCGCCAGCGTGCGAAGGCGGCATGGAGGATCTGCATCGCGACCAGCAGGCCAAGCTTGGCATGGAACCAGTGCTGGTCCCAGGCTTCGGTCAGAAACGCGAGCCACAGGCCGAAACCCCATGTCGCGATCATCGCCGGATTGATGATCGCGCGCAGCAAACGGCGCTCCATCAATTTGAACGTTTCGGATTGGACCGAGCCCGGTTCGGCATCGGCGTGATAGACGTAGAGCCGCGGCAGATAGAGCATCCCCGCCATCCAGGCGATGACCGCGATGAGGTGCAAAGCCGTCACCCAGAGATAAAGATCGTTGGTCATCACGATACCTCCATCGCGCAAACGCAGCCCGCCTTACAGCGGCGAGCGCCGACATCGTTCGAGACGCCGCCCGTCGTCGTCAGCGCGCGACGCACCAGGCGCGCGAGACCGGCGATGAACGCAGGATGGGCGCCGACTGTCGCCACCCGCTCATAGGCCGCAGCACCCCGCGTCTCGGCGAGATGACGATACTCGATATCGAGCTCGACCAGCGTCTCCGAATGTTCCGACACGAAAGCGAGCGGCACCAGAACGATCGCATGCCCCGCGCCCGCCTCCTGCGCGATCGTTTCGTCGGTGTAGGGCCCGAGCCACTCGACCGGCCCGACGCGGCTCTGAAAACAGATCTCGTAGCTTTCCTCGTCGCGATCGTCGCCGACACCGACAGTAACGCCGAGCCGCGCCGCAATCGCGCGCGCCGTTTCGACGACATGATCGGGATAGGGATCGCCCGCCTTGACGATCTTGAGCGGCAGTCCATGCGCCGAGAAGAGGAGGCGCAACCGACCCTTCGCACGCGCGCGGGCCAGGGGTTCCATCGCGAGATCGACGATCGCATCGATGAACCCGGGTTCAACGGGATAACAGCAGATACTGTGTGTCGGCGCCGCGAGACCGGCAACGCCCGCGGCGCGATGCCAGTCGGAAAGCGAACTCGCGGTCGTCGTCGTCGAGAATTGCGGATAGAGCGGCAAGAGGACGATGCGATCGGGCTGCCAGGCTGCAACCTCGCGCGCGGTTTCATCGCTGAACGGATGCCAGTAGCGCATCGCGACGAAGCAGCGGAATGTTTCGCCGCTGGCGTCATCGAGCGCCGCCCCGAGCGCGCGCGCCTGTGCGTTCGTGTTGGCGAGGATGGGCGATCCACCGCCCAGCGCCTCGTAAATCTTCCGCGCGGTCAGTGCGCGGCGGCGTGCAATCAGCCAGGCGAGAAACGGCCGCAGAAAATTCGGCGCGCGCAGGATCGCCGGATCGGAAAAGAGATTGCGCAGAAACGGTTCGACCGCATCCGGTCGATCCGGGCCGCCGAGATTGAAGAGGACGATTGCGGTTTTCATAGTTTGTCGATCATGATCTGCGCTGCGCTTCGATCATCGGGCCCGCCAGTCGCGAACCGACGCGACCAGTTCGGCGACATGCTCGGGTGGCGTTTCAGGTACGACACCGTGGCCGAGATTGAACACGAACGGTCCATGACCAAGTGCGCTCATGATGCGGTCGACGCCGTCCGCCAGCGCCGCGCCGCCGGCAACCAGCAACGCCGGATCGAGATTCCCCTGCACGGCCGCATGCGGCTGCAATCGTGTCCGCGCAAAATCGAGCTCGGCCGATTGATCGAGCCCGATCGCATCGGGCCGGATCGCTTCGAGATAAGCGAGCGCATCGTGACCGACATTGCGCGGGAACACGATCACCGGAACCTGCGGCACCTTCGCGCGCAGCCGGCTGACGATTTCGACCAGAGGTTCGATCGACCAGCGCCGGCGTAAACCCGATGGCAGGATCCCGGCCCAGCTGTCGAAGAGTTGGATCACTTCAGCGCCGGCTTCGATCTGCCCCAGCAGATAATCGACACTGGCATCGATCAGCCGTTCGATCACGCCGGATAAAACCGGATCGCCGGCATTCGCCATCGCAAGGGGCGTTTCGAATGTGCCGCCGCCGCGCCCTTCGATCATGTAGGAAGCGACCGTCCAGGGCGCACCGGCAAAACCGATCAGCGCGACATTCTCGGGAAGGCGGGCGGCAACGCCGCGCACCGTTGCCATAATCGGCGCCAGTCGCTCGACGATGCGTGTCGTGTCGAGCGCCTGCATGCGCACAACATCGCGGATCGGTTCGAGCAGCGGCCCGACCCCCTCCTCGAACGACAGATCCTGTCCCATGGCCTGCGGCACGACCAGAATGTCGGAAAACAGGATAGCCGCATCGAGCCCGAACCGTTCGACCGGCTGCAACGTGATTTCGATCGCGAGCGCGGGATTGTAGCAGAGCGACAGGAAATCGTCGGCCTTAGCCCGCAGCGCGCGATATTCCGGCAGATAGCGTCCGGCCTGACGCATCAGCCAGATTGGCGGCGGCATTGTTGTCGTTCCACGAAGTGTTTCAATCAGTCGCTTGGTCATGCGGAAGATGGTCCGGGTTCCACAGGCTTGCTTCACTACAATAAAAGAATCTTAAAGGTAGTTGTTGTAGTGGATGGGGTGGCATCAAGGGGATTGATTTCCGCCCATTGAGTCCCGCGGCGGCGATGAGCGGTCGGACATAAGGGATGGACGAACCGCCGGGCCTGGGGATGATAACCGCAGGAGGGCCACGGAGCCGGTCGCCGGTATAAGACGCAATACGGGGATAAGCAGCCGGCAGGCCACAACCATTCATGCTTTTCCACCGGGCGGGGAAATCGGACTTGCGGCCGGCCAAGGATGGGACGATTTTGCCGCCAGCGGGGGTGGATTTCGAGGCATCGGCCAAACAGGGCAGTTATCCCCGTTAATCCCGATTCCAGTCCGCAGACCGATATCGCCGCCACCGATCCCGAAACGAACGACCGCCACGCGAAACCGATCTCCCGAAACCGACCGGATACGATTTCTGACATGACCGAGCATTTTCATCTTCATCTGGTGTCGGATTCGACCGGCGAGACGATCAACAGCGTCGCCCGCGCCTGTCTGGCGCAATTCGAGGGGGTCGAAGCCGAAGAACATATCTGGACGCTTGTTCGCACCGACCGTCAGCTCACCAATGTGCTGCAGGGCATTGAGACGAAGCCGGGCCTGGTCCTGTTCACCATGGTGAACGAAAAACTACGCCGTCGGTTGCAGGAGGAATGCCGCAAGCTCGAGGTGAGCTGCATTCCCGTGCTCGATCCCGTGGTCGGCGCGCTGGCAGGTTTTCTCGGTCGCGAGGCGAAGGGCCGGCCCGGCCGACAGCATGAGCTTGATGCCGAATATTTCAGCCGTATCGATGCGATGAGCTTCGCGCTCGCGCATGACGACGGGCAATCGAGCCACGATTACGACGAGGCCGATGTCGTGCTGATCGGCGTATCGCGCACCTCGAAGACGCCGACCTGCATCTACCTCGCCAATCGCGGCATCAAGGCGGCGAACTTCCCGGTCGTGCCTGGCACCCCGTTGCCACCGGAACTGACCGGTCACCAGCCACCTCTGATCGTCGGTTTGACCAAGGATCCGGCACAGCTCGTGCAGGTGCGACGGCACCGCCTCAAGATGATCGCGCAGGACGAGAACACCGACTATGTCGATCCCGAGATGGTGCGCGCCGAAGTGCTCGCCTGCCGCCGGCTCTGCACCAAGAACGGGTGGCCGGTGCTCGACGTGTCGCGCCGCTCGATCGAGGAAACCGCGGCCGCGGTGATCCAGATGCTGGAGCGCCATCGCAGCGGCCGCCCCGCCCTCAACGAGGTCTAGGACCAGGATGGCCGGGCAGCCCGCAGAATCCGGCCCGAACACAGACCGGCCGGCGATCGTGCTCGCCTCGGCGAGCCGCGCGCGGGCGACGATGCTCAAGGCGGCCGGCGTTGCCTTCACGATCGATGAGGCGTCGATCGACGAGGATGAGGTCAAGGCGGCGCTTGCCGCCGAACGTGCGACCCCGCCGCAGGTGGCAGAGACCCTGGCCGAGCTGAAGGCGCTGCGCGTCGCGCGTCGCCATCCCGGATCGTTGGTGCTCGGTGCCGACCAGGTTCTCGCCCTCGACGATGCCTTGTTCGACAAGCCGAAGGACCGCGCCGATGCCGCCCGACAGCTCGCCGCGCTTGCCGGCAAAAGCCATCGTCTGCACAGCGTCGCGGTCGTCGTGCGCGACGGGGCGCGGCTATGGCATCATGGCGACATGGCCGAACTCACCATGCGCCCGCTCACCGCTGAATTTATCGACTTGTATCTCGACCGGGCCGGCGATGCCGTGACCCGATCGGTCGGCGCCTATCAGCTCGAGGGGCTCGGCGCCCAACTCTTCACCCGGGTGCGCGGCGATTTCTTCACCGTGCTCGGCCTGCCTTTGCTGCCGCTGCTCGGTTTCCTGCGCGGCCACGGCGTGGTGCCGGCATGAGCGCGCTTTCCCTGACCGGCAAGGCCCGTCTCGCCGGGGTGATCGGCTGGCCGGTCGACCATTCGCGCTCGCCGGCTCTGCACGGATTCTGGCTGCGCGAACATGGCATCGACGGCGCCTATCTGCCGCTCGCGGTACGGCCCGAAGCGCTCAAGGCGGCGCTCGCCGGCCTCGCGGCGCTCGGCTTCCGCGGCGCGAACGTGACCGTGCCGCATAAGGAAACAACGCTGTCGCTGGTCGATCGCGCGAGCGACACGGCGCTGCGGATCGGTGCGGTCAATACCATCACCGTCGCCGAAGACGGGACGCTCGAAGGCAACAACACCGATGCGTTCGGCTTTCTCGAAAATCTGCGCGAGGCGCAGCCGGGCTGGCGCGCGGCCACCGGCGCCGCGGTCGTAATCGGAGCCGGCGGGGCGGCGCGCGCGATCGCGGTCGCACTCGCGAACGAAGGCGCGCCGGAAATCCGCATCGTCAATCGCACCAGGGAGCGCGCCGATCGCCTGGTGCAGGAAATTGGCCGGCCATTGGTCGCAATCGACTGGGCAAACCGCGAAGCTGCACTCGCGGATGCGTCCCTACTGGTCAACGCGACGACGCAGGGCATGAGCGGCGAACAGCCGCTCGACCTCGATCTCGCGCGCCTGCCGGCGAACGCGCTGGTCAACGACATCGTCTATGTGCCGCTCGAAACCGGGCTGCTCGTTTCCGCCCGCGCGCGCGGCAACAAGACGGTCGACGGGCTCGGGATGCTGCTGCATCAGGCGCGGCCCGGCTTTGCCGCCTGGTTCGGTATCGAACCTAAAGTGACGCCGGCGCTGCGCGAGGCGGTGCTGGCCTCGCGAACCGGCTAGGGCGCAGCCCGATGATCGTGCTCGGCCTCACCGGTTCGATCGCGATGGGCAAGAGCACGGCTGCGAGCGCGTTCCGGCGGCTCGGCGTACCGGTGCACGATGCCGACCAGGAAGTGCATCGCCTGATGGCGAAGGGCGGCGGGGCGGTTGCGAAACTCGCACGGATTTTTCCCGATGCGCTGAAGGATGGCGCGATCGACCGCGCTGTACTGCGCAAATCTGTGCTCGACGATCCGAAGGCGCTGAAGCGGCTCGAATCGATCCTGCATCCGCTGGTGCGCCGCTCCGAGCGCGCGTTCCTTGCCGCGGCCCGGCAGCAGCGCGGGCCCCTGGTCGTGCTCGATATCCCGCTCCTCTACGAGACCGGCGCCGAAAAGCGCTGCGATGCGGTGGCGGTCGTTAGCGCGCCGCGGTCGGTGCAGCTCGCGCGGCTCAAGCGGCGGCGCGGCTTTACCAAGGAATGGCTGAAGCGGATCGAGGCGCGGCAACTGCCGGACGCGGAAAAGCGCCGGCGCGCCGACTTCATCATTCCGACCGGCCTCGATCTGCGGCGCAGCTTGCAGGCGATTCGCGGCATCGTCACAATGGCGAAAGACGGGCGAATCGCACGCCGCCGCCGGCGCTAGCGGTTTTTGGGAGGGCGACTTTGCGCGAAGTGATCCTCGATACCGAAACGACCGGGCTCGATCCGCGCACCGGCGATCGCATCATCGAGATCGCCTGCATCGAGCTGATGAACCGTCTGCCGACCGGCCGCGTCTGGCAGGCTTATGTGAATCCCGAACGCGAAGTCAGCGTCGCGGCGCTCGACGTACATGGCATCAGCGACAGTTTCCTCAGGGACAAACCGGTCTTCTCGGAAATCGTCGCCGATTTTCTGGAGTTCATCGGCGATGCGCCGTTAGTAATCCACAATGCCGATTTCGATATCGGATTTTTGAACGCGGAACTGGGGCGGCTCGGTTTTCCGCCGATGCCCGCCTCGCGTGGCAGGGACACGGTCGCGCTCGCGCGGCGCAAATTCCCCGGTTCGCCGGCGAGCCTCGATGCGCTGTGCAAGCGTTTCAACATCGACAATTCGGCGCGCACCAAACATGGTGCGCTGCTCGATGCGGAACTGCTCGCCGATGTCTATCTCGAACTGGTCGGCGGCCGTCAGGCGGGGCTGGAACTCGCCGGTGCGCGTGCGACGATCGCGATCGGCATCAGCGGGGCGCCGGCGCCCGGCGTCGCGGTCCGGCCGCCGCGGCCGCATGCGCTCAGTGCGGCGGAACTTATCGCACATGAAGCGCTGCTCAAGGATATCAGCGATCCGATCTGGCGGCGCTGATGGCCGCGCGGCCCGCGCTGCTTCCGGCGGCCGCGGCGAACAACGCACTCTGGTGCGATGCCATCTGCCGCGCGCATGGTGTAAGCGGCGAATTCTCGCCGCATCGCTGGGTCTGCCATTTCGAGGTTCCGCCGTTCTATCCGAACCTGGTAACGCTCGACGATGCATCGCCGGCGGCGATCGCAGCGCAGCTCGATGCAATCGACGCCCTGTCCGCGGCCGGTTTATCGCCCGGATGGGCGATCAAGGATAGTTTCCGGGCGCTCGAACTTTCATCGCGGGGTTTTTCCCGCCTGTTCGATGCGGTCTGGATCGTGCGCGATGCCGTACCGTTTACCGCCAACGACGATTCGTTGCGCATGACGATCGTTCGCGACGCCGCTCAACTGGCCGCATGGGAAGCGGCGTGGCGCCGCGATCAGTCGCCGGCACCGGACGAATTGCCGGCGCGCATGTTTCCCAAAACCTTGCTCGCCGATCCGGACATCGCGTTTCTGGTGGCGATCCGCGACGGGCAGGTCGTCGCTGGTGCTGCGGCCAATCGCGGTGCCGGCTTCGTCGGCATCAGCAATGTCTTTCACGGCGCCGAGCCGCCGGATGTGGTCTGGGCCGCCACGGTCGCGCTGCTGGCGCGCCTCGACCCCAATCGGCCGCTGGTCGGGTATGAGCCGGCCGAGACGATCGATCTGCTGCAGGGGCTCGGTTTCAGGGCGCTGGCGCCGCTCTCGGTCTGGCTCGCGC
>JBBDWW010000063.1:0-8055 GCA_040902645.1 Dongiaceae bacterium
TGGTCGACGTAGAAATGGCCCTGGCTCGGCCCGTCAATGCCATAGGCCCAATGGAGGCCGGTGTTGAACCATTGCGGCGAGTTCGGCGCCGCCTTCTGCGTCGCCAGCATGAAGCGGATTTCGTCGAAGAAGGCGGAGGCATCCTCCTCCGAATCGAAATAGCCGCCCTTCCAGCCCCAATAGGCCCAGGTGCCGGCGAGCCGGTCGAAAACCTGCTTTGCGCTCTTTTCACCGCCATTGCGCTCTTCCGTCGGAAGCTGCGCCATTGCCTCCCGGTCGGGCTCGCGCCGCCACAGAAACTCCGGCACGTCGCTCTCGACGACGGGCAGAAGGCGCGCGGGCACGCCGGCCTTGCGGAAATATTTCTGGGCCAGGACGTCACAGGCGACCTGCGACCAGTTGGCGGGAACCTCGATATCCTTCGCCTGGAACACTAGGGAACCGTCGGGATTCCGGATCTCGCTGCTCGTCCTGCGGAACTCGATTCCCTCGTAAGGGCTCTTGCCGGTTTCCGTGAATCGACGAGCAATACGCATGATCCGTCCCCTATTTTTGTCGTGTTCCGGCTCTTGGGGACGCGAAACCCCCAGATGCGTTCGAAAATGCTCGAAGAACGCACGCTAGGGGCTTGACGGGTCTACAGTATCTTGTGGTCCCCCGACCCGCTGATACCCTATATGTTGCTGCCTAGCGTTACGCTTTGCAACAACATTCTGTGACGCATTTGTGGCGACCCCCTAGATGTTGTGTGCGACGCAAAATTGGGCGTTTCCGCGGGGTCGCGGCGGGGGCGGTTATCCACAGCGGCCCATTTTGCTGCATGTTGCGGGCCATCCGAGTCTGAAAATTTTTGCAGTGCAGCAAAGAAAATGTGATCGGCTGTGGGCGCCCCGCATCAGCGCTTGCGAACGGACCGCTCAGGCGGAGCGCGGACCGAACAGGATGATCGCGGCACCAGCCAGACAGATCATCGCGCCGATCGCATCCCAGCGGTCGGGCCGCACGCCTTCAACGGCCCACAGCCAGGTGAGCGACGCCGCAATATAGATGCCGCCATAGGCGGCATAGGCGCGGCCGGCCGCATCGCTTTCGGCCAATGTCAGCAGCCAGGCGAACAGCACGAGCGCGGCGACCCCGGGCAGCAGCCAGAGCGGCGATTTGTCGAGCCGGGCCCAGGCCCAGAAGGCGAAGCAGCCGGCGATCTCGGCGACGGCCGCAGCGACAAAGGCGGGAATCGTGATCATGCGGTCTCCTCTCGAGAGGCATCGCCGGCGCAGAGCAGCGACTCGCGGGGAATGACCGCGACGCCGATGCCGGAACACGCTTGCGCCGGATCGACCTCGTGGTCGAGGCTGCAGAATAAACGGGGAAGGGGCCGACGCAACGATGCCGCGACGCTACTCCATTATCGTGACCTGCAAGGGGCGGCTCGCCTATCTGCTGCAGTCGCTGCCCCGCTTCCTCGCCCAGCCCGATACCGAAGTCGTGGTGGTCGATTACAACTGCCCCGAAGACACGGCGGGCGTGATAACCGCACGACATCCCGGTGCGGTCGTGGTCAGGGTGCCCGACGTCGCGGATTTCCATCTGGCCGATGCGCGCAATATCGGTGCCGGCGCCGCGACCGGCGACATCCTGATATTCCTCGATGCGGACATCGTCATTCCGCGCGATTTCGTGGCGCGGATCGACGCGCGAATCCGCGACGACGTGTTCTTCCACTTCCCGCTCAGCGAGGAAATCAAGGGCCGCTCGGGTAGCTGCGTCCTCTGGAAAAAACATTTCGACCAAATCGAGAGTTACGACGACATCATTCGAGGCTATGGCGGGGACGATCTCGATTTGTATTTCCGACTGTCGCGGATTCCACTCGAAGCGCTGACACTCGATGAATCCTATATCGAAAGCATCGTGCCGCACGACCCCGACAGCCGTACAACCTTTTACAAGGCGAAATCGATCGCCGACAATGTCGCGACCAATTTTGCCTATCTGCAGTTAAAATTCTCGGCGCTGCGTTTCTATGGCCGCCTGACGCTGCGGCGCTCGATACGGGAAAAGATCTACGCCCTGGTCAGCGAACGCATCCCCAACGTGCCGGAAGAAGACGGCAACAAGGCCGAGTTCGCACTCAATCTGAGCGAGGAAGAGGGGCTGCCACTGCTCAAGCATTGGAAAGTGACACGCCGCGTCGTCGTGACGCTGGAGCGCGCGAAGCGGAGCTGAGCGACCCGCCTGCGGATCGGACGCTCTATGCGCCCCGCATGCTTGTTTTAGCGCTTTTCCGCTGGAAGATCAGGTACATCAGGATCGTCGCGAAAGTCAGCAGGATCAGCGTGGTTGCGCAGGCGGCGATGGTCGGGTCAGCCTGGTCGCGGATGCCGTCCCACATGCGGCGCGGCAGCGTGAAGACGGTCAGGCGCGAGACGAACAGCGTCACCACGATCTCGTCCCAGGAGAGAATGAACGCGAAGATCGCGCCCGACAGCACGCCGGGCATGATATTAGGCAGGATCACATAGCGGATCGTCTGGCGCATCGAGGCGCCGAGATTGCGCGCCGCCTGCTCGAGCTTGAGATCGAAACCGGCGAGCGAGGTCGAGACCGTTATGACGACATAGGGTACCGCCAGCACGCTATGCGCAAGAATGACGCCCGGCATCGAATCGAGCAGCCCGAGATCGGCGAACACCCGGAAAAAGGCCAGCGCCGAGACGATCGAGGGCACGATCATCGGCAGCAGGATGAACGCGCGGACGGCCTCGCCGAAGCGCGAGGCAAGCCGCCAGATGCCGACCGCCGCCAGCGAGCCGGTAACGACCGCGATCGTCGTTGCTGCGGTCGCGATCACCAGGCTCTGCCAGATCGAGCTGAGCCATTTCGGGTTGGTGAAAAGGTTCTCGTAATGGCGCAACGAATATTCGCCGCGCGGCATCAGGAGATAGCGCTCGGGCGAGAGCGAAATCGGCGCCGCCACGAAGATCGGCAGAAAGAGATAGAGCAGCACCGTCCAGGCCAGAACCATGATCAGGACGAAGCGCCAATTGTAGCGATCGCGATGCATCTCACTTCGCTCCGAACATCGAGCGCAAATCGACGACGCGGCTCATCACCGCCAGGAGGCCGAGTACGATCAGCAGCAGCGTCACCGCCAGCATCGAGCCGATGCCCCAGCGGATCGTCTGTAGAATCTGTACGCTGATATATTCGGCAACCATGATCGTCTTGCCGCCGCCGAGAATGGCCGGGGTTACGAAGAAACCGAGCGTCAGGATGAAAACCAGCACGCCGGCGCCGATCAGGCCCGGCAGGCTCAGCGGCAGGAAGACGCGCCAGAACGCCTCGAACGGGCCGGCACCGAGACCGCGCGCGGCCGAAACGCAGCGCGGATCGATGGAGCGCATGCTCGCATAGAGCGGCAGGATCGCGTAGGGGATCATGTAGTGGACCATGCCGATATAGACGCCGAGCTGGTTGCGTACCAGTTGAACCGGTTCTTCGGTGAGGCCCCAGGCGCGCAGTGCATCATTCACGATGCCGTTGTCGTGCAGTAGCATCAGCCACGAAAAGGCGCGCGCCAGGACCGAGACCCAGAACGGCACCAGGATGAACAGCAGCATCCAGGTGCGATGGCGGTCCGACACATGCACCATCGCGTAGGCGACGATGTAGCCGAAGAACAGTGCCAACGTGGTGGTGATGATGCAGACGCGGAACGTCGTCCACAGCATCTTCTGGATGCCGCGGTTGGAGATCAGTTTTTCGTAGTTTGCGAGGCCGAACTCGGGATCGGAGATACTGATCCAGAACACCTGCGCCATCGGCCAGACATAGAGAAACAGCAGCAGCATCAGCAACGGGGCAATCAGGAACAGGTACGGATTGACCCGCAGCCGCGTCCGATCGCCGCCGATGCTGGCGTCTGCTACTGCCACGTCTTAACGGTTCCTCTAGGCGGAGATATTGTCGAGGAACTCGTTCAGCACATCGTCGTAGTACGTCGCCCAGTACTCCGAGTCAGCGATGAGCTGAACGTCGTAGTTCTCGGGCGCCGCCGGATGCAGCCGGCGCTGTTCCGGTGTCATCAGATCGAGAGCTGCCGGATTCGACGGGCCCTGGCCGTAGCAGTCGAGCACTGCGATCTGGAGAGCCGGATCCTGCATCATCGCAATCCAGCGATTGGCATATTCGGCACCCGCCGGATTGCCGCCGGGGATGACCCAACCCGCCGGGTAGGCGATCGCCTGGTCCCAGGACCAGGTGACGCGGCCGCCAGTGTCGCGTTCGATGACCGTCGAGCGCGTCTGCCAGAGATTGCCCATGACGACTTCCTCGTCGAGGAACATGGTCTGGCTTTCCGCGCCGGAGCCCCAGTAGATGACGTGATCCTCGATGCTCAGGATCTTTTCCATCGCGCGATCCATGTCGAGCGGATAGACCTCGTCGATCGGAACGCCGTCGGCCATGAGCGCGGCCTCGGGCTGGCCGTTCATCCATTTGAACATCGCGCGCTTGCCCGGGATCTTCTCCACGTCGAAGAAATCGGCCCAGGTCGGCACGCCGTCGACTTTTGTGGTGTCGTAGGTCAGGGCGTAGCTGTACCAGTAGCCGAGCACGACATAGTCGTAGGTGAACGGTGCAAGGATCTTGTCTGCGTCGACGATCGAGTAGTCGATCGGTTCGAGCAGATTGGCACGGCCGAGGCGCAGGCCCGTGAAGATGTCGGAATCGGCGCAGTCCCAGATTGTCGAGCCGGTCTCGACCATCTGCTTGATCGTGCCTTCGAACGGACCCGAACCGTCGACCATCACCGGCACGCCGGTCTCGGACTGAAACGCACCACCGTAGATGTCGGAGGTGCAGACGGCACCGTCGCCGCCCCAGTTGGCATGCACGAGCTGCGCGGGCGTTGCCGCGTAGGCCTTGCCCGCCTTGATTGCCGGAATCATGCCGAGCGCGGCGGCCGCCTTGACGAACTGCCGCCGGTCGATCCGTCCTTTGTTAAACTTCTCTGCGGCGATCTGCGCGCAGTCCTCGAGAAACATCTTGTGCGGATTCATTGCGGGTATTTCCTCCCTTTGAACGCGTGAAGCCTTTTGGTCGGTGGCCGGGCCCGTTATGACGCCAACCTGCCGGCGCGAATGCTAACATTCGGCCGTGAAAGCGCAATGGCCCGACCGGCCAAAGGGAGAAGAGATGGGCGAAACGATGCCGCGCAAGCATGTCTGGCCGGAAGGCCATTGGGACTGGCCGATCCATGTCTCGCACAAGCACGGGCTGCGGGCCGGAGCCATGATTTTCATCGGCGGGCAGGTCGATCTGGACAGCAGCGGAACGGTGCAGCATCCGGGCGATCTCGGCCGGCAGACGGCCGCGGTCATGGAGCATATCCGGCGGGTTCTGGCGGAATTCGGCGCCGGTCCGGCCGATCTGGTGAAGCTAGTTGCCTATTATGCAACTGACGGCCGCGCCGACGAGACCAAGCTGCTCGCCGCCATGGCGACCGCTTTGCCGGGCGAGGGGCCCGGGCCGGTTGTCTCGGCGGTGCCGCTGCCGGCGCTTGCCTATGAAGGGATGGTCGTCGAGATCGAGGCGATCGCCATGCGCGGGGCCGACGACCGGCCGCTGCCGCGGCGTGCGGCCGACCCGGCCGGGCTTGTGTCTTTGCCCAAGCCGTTCAGCCACGGACTGCAATGCGGCGAGATGATTTTCGTCGGCGGACAGGATCCGCTCGATTCGGCCGGCAAACTGCTCGACGGCGGCGACATCGTCGCCCAGATGCGCGGCGTGATGGACCGGATCGGATTGGTGCTGGGCAGACTCGGCGCCGATTTCGACGATGTCGTGAAGATCAAGAACTGGTACCAGGGCGAAGGCCGCTTCGAGGATTGGGAAGCTGCGGCGCGCGCGCGGGCGGCCTATTTCCGCGAGCCGGGTCCGGCCGCGACCGGCATTCCGCTGCCGCGCCACTGGCGCAAGGGCCACATGATCCGCAGCGATGTGATCGCCATGCGCCACGAAGACGGCGCCAGGCTGCCGAAGAGCCATAGCTGGCCCGAAGGCCATTGGGACTGGCCGATCCATCTGCCGTACAAGCACGGCGTGCGCTGCGGGAACCTGGTGTTTCTCGGCGGGCAGGTCGCGCTCACGCCAAAGGGCGTGGTGATGGAACCGAACGATCTCGTCGCGCAAACGAAGCGCAGCATGGAAATGATCCGCCGCGTTCTCGAAGCGCACGGGCTCGGATTCGACGATGTCGTCAAGGTCACCGCTTACTATCAGGGCGGCGCCTCCCCGGACCAGCTTCATGCCAATCTGAAGATCCGTTCGGGATGCTTTACCGAACCCGGCCCGACCACGACCGGCATTCCACTGCCGGCGCTCGCCTATGTCGGGATGATGATCGAGATCGAGATCGTCGCGATGACGGATTAGTAGGGCGCGCCGGGCTAAATCCAGATCGGCATCATTTGCCGAACGTGAGCTGGAAATGCCGCGCGAATGCGCGCCCGCCGCTGTCGCTTACGAACACTTGCCGCCCTTTTCTTGGGCGGGTGATCCAACCTCGTTCCAGGAACGTCGTGGCGAGCGCCGCGCCGAGGGCGCCCGCCATGTGCGGCCGGCGTTCGCTCCAATCGAGGCACTGCCGGGCGAAAACGCGACGTTCCGACTTCAGGCGATCCACGTTGATGGCGAGTTCCTGAAAGAGCCGCATACCATGGCGGGTCACGCGATAGTCCCGCTCGACAGGTTCGATCTGCTTTTGCCGTATCAGTGAATCGGTGATAGCGACGCCGACCCGGCCGGCCAGATGATCGTAACACACTCGCGCATCACGCAGCGTTTCGAGCTCGGGTGTGCGAACGCGAGATGGCACCGGCTTGTGCGCGGCGATTACCGCCAGCGGTTCGAGCGCCTCGGCGATCTCCTGCCCGGCTAAACGATAGTAGCGATGGCGGCCGTGCGCCTCTGCGATCAGCAATCCGGCATGTACAAGCTTGGCCAGATGGCTGCTTGTCGTTTGCGGCGAGACGCCGGCGGCGCAAGCAAGCTCTGTGGCGGTGAGGGCCCGGCCGTCGAATAGCGCGCTCAGGATGTTCGCCCGTGCTGGCACGCCCACCAGTGCGCCAATCGAGGCCATCGAAGGTTCTGCATCCATATTTCGATCGTAGTCGTAGCGTCAGTACCGGACAAGCGCCCACGGTTGCGGCATCGTAGTGATGCCTTTCTTGCGCGATTCGATGGAAAATCACATGGGCGATGATGGCGTTTTTGACCCAGCGCATGCTCTGGGCATTCTGTTGGTGCTGGGCTCGGCATTGGCCTTCAGCGTCGCTGGCGTGCTCACCAAGCTGGTTGCCGCCGACGCCTGGACGGTGGTGTGCTGGCGCGGCCTGTTCGGCGCCCCGCTGATCCTCGCCTACGTGATAGTGCGAGATCCGAAGCATCGGCTGCGGGCGGCGGTCGCGCTTGGGCGGCAGGGCTGGCTGCTGGCCACGGTCGGCAGCCTGAGTTCCGCGGCCTTCATCGCCTCGTTCAAGCTAACCTATGTCGCGAACGTTTCCCTCGCCTATGCAACGGTGCCGTTTGCGGCCGCGGTATTTGGCTGGTTGCTGCTGCGCGAACACGTCCGCACTTCGACCATGGTGGCCGCCGGCGTCGCGCTCACCGGGGTTGCGGTCATGCTATGGGGCGGAATTGAGCAGGGCCACCTGGCGGGCGATCTGCTGGCGATCCTGATGACGCTCGGTATGGCGGCCTACATGGTACTGATCCGCGTCTTTCGAACGAGTGCGGTGGTATTGGCGCTCGCCGCTTCGTCGCTCCAGCTTTTCGCTGCCGGCTGGCTGCTCGGCGATCCGCTCGGCGTGTCGGCGCGTGACCTGGGATTGCTGGCTGTCTTCGGGTTTGTGTTTGCCTTGGCGGCGATTCTGCTAACGGAAGGGACACGCCTGATCCCAGCAGCTGAAGCCGGCTTTATCGGTACCGCGGAGACTCCGCTCGCACCGGTCCTCGCCTGGATCATACTGGCCGAGCTACCGCCGGTCACAACCT
>JBBDWW010000064.1:0-1245 GCA_040902645.1 Dongiaceae bacterium
TCTGCTTCATCAGCCGCGCCATCTCCTGATGCTGCTTCAGAAGCTTGTTCACCTCCGCGACGGTGGTGCCGGAGCCCGACGCGATGCGCCGCTTGCGCGAAGCCTTGATCAGATCCGGCTTGCGCCGTTCGCCGCGCGTCATCGAGGAGAGGATCGCGCGCTGGCGACGGATCGCACCGTCATCGACCTTGTGCGTCGCCATCTGCTTCTGGATGTTCTTGACGCCGGGCAGCATGCCCGCGATGCCGCCGAGCCCGCCCATTTTTTCGAGCTGGTCGAGCTGCCGGGCAAGATCGTCGAGATCGAATTCGCCCTTCTGCATCTTGCGCGCCAGCTTTTCGGCTTCGTCGCGTTCGATCGTCTCGGCCGCGCGTTCGACCAGGCCGACCACGTCGCCCATGCCGAGGATGCGGCCCGCGATCCGTTCGGGATGGAACGGTTCGAGCGCATCGACTTTTTCGCCGGTGCCGATGAACTTGATCGCAGCACCGGTGACCGCGCGCATCGAGAGCGCCGCACCGCCGCGCGCATCGCCATCGACCCGCGTCAGCAGAATGCCGGTGACGCCGACTTTTTCCTTGAAGCTCTGCGCGACGGTGACCGCATCCTGGCCGGTCATCGCATCGGCGACGAGCAAAGTTTCGGTCGGCTTCGTCGCATCGGCGATCGCGGCGATTTCGGCCATCAGATCGTCGTCGATATGAAGCCGGCCGGCGCTGTCGAGCAGCAGGATGTCGAAGCCGCCGAGCTTTGCGGTGGTCAGCGCGCGCCTGGCGATCGAAAGCGGCGGTTCTCCGGCCACGATGTTGAGCGTATCGACATGGGTCTGTTCGCCGAGTACGGCCAACTGATGTTGCGCCGCCGGCCGCCTGGTATCGAGCGAGGCCATCAGCACGCGCTTGTTGTCGCGCGAGGTGAGGCGAAGGCCGAGCTTCGCGGTCGACGTCGTCTTGCCGGAACCCTGTAATCCGACCATCAGCACGACGACCGGTGCTGGCGCATTCAGATTGAGTGCTTCGCCGGTGCCGCCGAGCGCCTCGATCAGATTGTCGTGCACGATCTTCACGACCATCTGGCCGGGCGTGACGCTCTTCAGCACCGCTTCGCCAACCGCCGCCTCGCGCACCTTTGCGATGAAATCGCGCGCGACCGGCAGCGCCACGTCGGCCTCGAGCAACGCGATGCGCACCTCGCGCAACGCCGCGTCGACGTCGGATTCCGCGAGTGCGCCGCGCCGCGTCAGGC
>JBBDWW010000065.1:0-1238 GCA_040902645.1 Dongiaceae bacterium
AGGTGTCGAGCCCGCCGGAATAGGCCAGCACCGCCTTCTTGATGTCGCGCGCCATCGTTGCTTCCCCGAAAACGTGCCTGATGTCAGGCCAAAAACTCGAACGCCGGCCCGTCGGCCACCCCGCTCGAAACCGGCGCGAGTATAGGGATGGGTGACCGGGTCGCAAGTTACACAAAAATCCCCTCCCCCCTTGAGGGGGAGGGATAGGGAGGGGGGTGCATCGCGTGAAATCGGACCGAGGATGATGAAGTCGCACGTACCCCTCCCCCTTCCCCCCCCCGCAAGGGGAGGGGGTTTTCTGAAGGCATGCAGCGCGGCCCAGCCGACGACGGTCACCCATTTGCCGCCCCACAGCCGGCGGGTCTAGCATCCCCGGGCAGGGCGGCGCTTTCGGGGATCATCCACTCAGGGGGAACATCCGATGCCCGCACAACAGAACTTCTGGAACGTCCAGTACTCTCGTCTCGACCGCGCGCTCGCGATGATGCCGCGGCGCGTCGACGGTCATGTCGCCTGGGGCAATCTCCGCGTCGCGCATCTCGATACCGGCTACCGGCGCCATCCCGCGCTCGGCTTTCCGGCGAGTGCCACGGGCGAGAGCCCGTGGGTGAAGCACACGCTCGGCCGCGATTTCTTCGACAACAAGACCGATCCCAAGGATCCGCTGGTCGATACGCCCTGGCAGCCGCCCGGCCACGGCACGCGCACGGCGAGCGCCTTGACCGGCGACGATGCGCAGCTTCTGGGTCTGGCACCGCGGCTGCCGATCGTGCCCTACCGCGTCAACGACCACAGCCTGATCGGCACGCAAGCGGTGCGCGCCATCGGTCGCGCGATCCGCGATGCGATCGACCGGAACAATTGCAGGATCGTCACGATCTCGCTCGGCTTTCCCGTCCTGTTCGAGGGCGACATGGGCGCCGCCGTCGATTATGCCTACGAGAACGGCGTGATCGTGATCGCCGCCTGCGGCCAGATGACGAACAAGGTCTCCTATCCCGGCAAGCATCGCCGCACGATCGGCGTCGGCGGCGTGTGGAAGCGTCCGCCGGGCTACCGGCTCTATTACGAGTACGAGAACTACGCGCGGGTCGATATCTTCGCGCCGGCGAAGCCGATCTGGCGCGCCGACGTCGATTGCGACGACGATGGCAATTTTCTCGGCTGGAAATACGGCGAGGGCGACGGCACGTCCTATGCGGTGCCGCATGTGGTCGCGACCGCCGCGATGTGGCTGA
>JBBDWW010000066.1:0-7977 GCA_040902645.1 Dongiaceae bacterium
CGGCACCGGTTTCGGCGGCGAGCGCGATGGTCATCGCGAGATCGCGCACCGGCGAACCGTAGTCCGCCGGATACTCGTAGTCCTGCCGGTCGGTCGCAATCGCATCGGCGAAGGCCGCGCGGGCGCGATCGAGATCGCCATAGAGTGCAAAGCCGGCGCCGAGTTGCGCGAGGCCCAGCGGCGTGATCCAGAGCGGCTGCCCGTTCGCGTCGCGCGACAGCGAGTCATAGACATAGCGCAGCGAACCCGGATCGCCCGTGCCGGCGCTCGCCAGCACATAGCCGGCATAAGCGCGCGCCGCGACCAAGGCGGGATCGTCCGCGTAGAAGTAGGACCTTTCCTGCGCGAGCCAGTCGAGCCCGCGCTGATAGGCGAAGTCGGGCACCTCATGGCCGAAGCCGCGCGCGCGGGTCAGGAAATCGAGCGCATAGGCGCTGAGCCAGCTATCGGCCGACCCGTAACCGCTCCACAGCGAGAAGCTGCCGTCCCAGCGCTGCATGTCGAGCACCCGTGTGATCGCATCGGCGATGCGGGCATTGAGCTCGGCCTCGGCCTCGTCCTCGTCGCGATCCCACAGCCGCGCCACCTCGGCGACATAGAGCAGCGGCAATGCGCGGCTCGTCGTCTGTTCGAGGCAGCCATAGGGATAGCGATCGAGTGATCGCAGCAACCCGGCCACGTCGATGCTCGGTTTGCCGTCGAAGGTGATCAACATTTCGCCGGAGCCGGATACGAACCGGGCCGCGATATCGCCGCCGACGGTCAGGCTTTCGCCCGGTTCGAGGCGATGCACGATGCGCTCCTGGATCGGAAGCTGTGCCGGGCGCACCGGCAACAGGATCGTACGCGCGAGCGAAAATCCGTCCGGACCTTCGAGCGTCATCTGCAAGGCACCGGCGCCCACCGCCAAACCTTCGACACCGACTGCCTGGTTGACGCTGGCACCTTCTTCGAGCGTTAGCAAGAATGTCGACGGGTCCGTGACCGCAACCGCGTCGTTGCCGGCGAGCGTCAGTGTATAGGTGCCGGCGGCGCCGTCGAGATTTTGCACGGTAAAGGTGACAGCACTGGTATCGCCAGGTGCGAGGAATCTTGGCGCCGAAGATGTTGCGACGACGGTATCGCGTACAATCAGCGGCGCTTCCGCCGATCCGACCTTGAACGCGCTCCACGCCACCGCCATGAGGCGCAGCCGGCCGTTGTAATCCGGCAGATCGAGCGGAATGACGGCACGCCCGTCGGAATCGAGCGTCACGACACCCGAGAACAACGCGACCAATGTGATCGGAGGCGGTGCACCGCGCTGGCCGAGCCCGCCATCGCCGCCAGAGCGGATGACGCTACGATCCCCGGCAAGTCCGTCGATCAGCCGACCATAGAGGTCGCGCAGTTCGACGCCGAGCCGCCGCTTGCCGAGAAAGAATTCAGGCGCATCGGGCGATTCGAAATCGGTAAGGTGCAGAATACCTTCGTCGACCGCAGCCAGTGTCACATAAGCTTCGTCGCCGTCGAGGCCGCTCACTTCGATCGGCACTTCGAGAGTCTGTCGCGGCTCGATCAGCTCGGGCAGATCGAACGTAACCTCGAGTTCCCGCGGTGCCGGATCGATACCGATCCATGCGACACCCATCGCGCGACCGGGTCCGTGTTTTTCCGAAGATGACACCGGACGGAACGCGGTTGCCAGCAGATAGGCGCCCGCACCCCATTCCTCATCGACCTCGATCGTGGTTTCGACGCCCTCGGGCCCCGCGTCGACAATCCAGGTGCGGTACACGCGGTCGCTCGCGAGCACCAGTTGCACCGGCCCTTCGAACGGCGTTGTGATGAACGCGCGCACGCTGTCGCCGGGCTCGAACAGATCGCCTTCGAGACTGATCTGCAGCGTGTCGGGCGAATCGCCCTCGCCCGGCCTTCCGTACCAGCCGGTCTGGAAGCGATAGCTCGCCGCAACGCCCGCGTCCGGATCGTAAACTTCGAGTCGATAGGAACCCCAGTCGAGCACTGTGCTGACCAGGCCGTTGCCGTCGGGCGTCGTTTCGACACTGCCACCCGTTTGTGGCATGTCGCGCACGGTCACGCTGTAATCCCAGATCCCGTTCGTGTAGAACCATTGATAATCCCACTCCTCGCGAATGAGATCGTAGCGCAGGCCCGACGCATCGACCGGTTTGCGCGTTGCCGTGTCGAGCACGATCACATCGAACTCGGCTGGCAGCGAATAGGGCGCGGAGTCGTCGGCGAAACGCGGTTTGATACCGATCGCGGTCGCCTCGTCGCGCACCGGCAGCAGCAAGGTCTCGCTGACCGCCCTTCCGCCCGGTTCGAGCACGTCGACATAGAGGGTTGCCCGCAGCGGACTGACCGTGTCGGGCAGTTGCGCCGCGTCGACGCCGAACTGCGAAATACCGGCCGCGTCGGTCATCGGCGCGTCGAGCGCGATACGGACCGGTTCGAGCGCTTCGTCGGCCAGACCGAAATGGTAATCCGGATATTCCGGAAACGGGTCCGGATCGCGATCGATCACAAGCTCGCCCGTCACCGCGAGATCGGCGCCCGGTGCCCCATAGAGGTAGGCCGCATCGGCCGTCACATCGACCGGCGCACCCGGCACCAGTTCCGTCGCGGCGGTTTCAATCTCGACTTCGATGCGGGCGGGAATGACGTCTTCGATCAGAAATCCGACGGAGCCGACCGGATCGCCCTCCGGATCCACATAGGCCAGGACCTGCCATTGGCCGGTCGGGCTCGAGGTCGTGAAGTCGAGCGGAATGTGATGGCCGCCGAGCGCGGATGCTTCGGAATGGATTTCCTGGGCGAGCGTGCCATCGGGCCGCAGCACATTGAAGAACAGCGGCAAATCCGGCAGCGCCTCGCCCGCCGCATCGCGCAGCAGGGCTACGAGTTCAACCCGTTCGCCCGGCCGATAGACGCCACGATCGGTATAGAGCAGCCCCTGGTAGATGCCCGCGACATCGCGGCCGCCGACACCACGATCGCTGAGATCGAAGGCCGGACCTGAGAGATCGAGAAAAGCAAAATCGGTATCGCCGTGACTGGCGGTGAGCATCGTCGGCGTCAGGCCCTGCGAACCGCGTAACAGACCCGGCGCGAAGGTCGCCTTGCCATCTTCATCGGTCGTCGCGCTCGCAAGCTCTTCATTGTTGCGCGCATAGAGTCGCAATGTCGCGCCGGCCATCGGCCCGGCGCTGTCGAGCGAACGCGCAAACACAGTCAGCCCGTCGGTGCCGCTCATCGTCAGGAGGCCGATGTCGGTGACGATGAGCCATTGCGTCGCCTTCGGGTCCCAATCGTAGCCGCCGCTTTCGCCCGTATCGGCCATCAGGATGTACGTGCCGGGCTCGATCTCCTCGATCATCTCCTGAACGGGGATCGACGTGACGACGCGTTCGTTGAGCACCGACTCGACCTCGACACTGCCGGTCCAGACTTGCTCGCCGAGATCCTCGACCACGTAGTCGCGGTTCCATGTGTCGAAGAGCTGGAGAAGACGGCCCTCGCGAATCTGCTGCACGAGATTGCGGTCGTTGATCCGAAGCAAGGTGAGGTGCGCCTCGGTCACATTGACGGTCGTGAGCGGCACGCCGGTACTGCCGATGCGCGGCAGCACATAGGCGGTCGAACGGAAACCGAGCACCGGATCGCGATCGGGCACCGCAACGTCGAGCGCCACGTCGTCGCCGAGACGCATAGCCAGCTCGTCGGGCAGATCGACAAGTAGCTCGTAAGAATCCGTGCCGGGCAGGCCCGCGAGCAATTCGACGGTGTAGCTCTTGCCGTAGGCGAAGCCGCCAATGCAGAGCATGTCGTACGAGACGTAGTATTGGAGCTCGGTCGCCGGTTCGACACGGACATAGTCGGCATAGGTGACCTGCTGGGCATCCGGCAGATAGACGTCGAACTGCACGCAGAGTTCGGCGAGATCGCCTTCGGTCCGCAACTCGCGGCCGACCATCGAAAATTCGCGCGCCTCGGCGAGGGTCTGTTTGGCGCCGGCGCCCTTCTCGGGCGTGCCCGCCTGGCTCATCTGATAAGCGGCCGCGGCCGCCGCCGGATCGCCCAACCGGTCGAGCACGGCGCCGGCTATCGCCCAGGTGGCGGCGACATCGCTGTCGTTGCCTGCCAAGGCCCGCGCGGCGGTCGACGCCGCCAAAGCCTCTTGATCGCGCCCACCCAGGCGATAGACCTGCGCGAGGCGCAGCCATGTCCGAAATTCGCCACCGTCCGCCGCGATCGCCCGCTCGTAGTATTGCAGGGCTGCGTCCCAGTCCCGGTCGGCCATCAGCGCCTCGGCCTGCTGTCGCAGTGCGGTCGCTTCGTACGTGTCGTCGGGTGCATGTCGGTATGCCGACGCGATGCGGGCCCGTTCGTTCGCAAGAGCCAAAGCCGGACCGTCCGATTCATCGATCGGCGTCTGGCCCGTCTGCTGGGCGTAAGCCAGGTTTGCGACAAAGACGAACAGGAGAAGCAATTGAACCAGAACAGCGCGTCGCAACAGCATCGTTACCCCCAGAAAGATCGTCCGGAATCGTTGCGAGACCGGAAAACGAGTATCATCCCTGCAATATGGCCCGATTGGGGCGGGAATGGCTCGTACGATGGACTATGATGCATCCGACACAGAGTGGATGACCATCGTGACCGAGACGACACAGGAACGGGTCGGAACAGCGTCGCCACGCGTCTGGCTGCTACTCGGCAATCGCGCCGGCGACAATGCACAGGTCGCAGCACTCGGCGAAGCGCTCGGCTGGCCGGTCGAGATCAAGCGCTTGTCCTTCAACGCCTTGCACCATAACCGTAACCTGTTCCTCGGCGCCTCGCGCCGGACGCTGGATCGCGCCAAGTCCGACAAGCTCGAAGCGCCCTGGCCCGATCTCGTGATCGCGGCGGGACGGCGCAGCGCGCCGATCGCGCGGTGGATCCGACGCCGTTCCGGCGGCAAGACCCGCCTGGTCCATATTGGACGACCTTGGGCGCCAGCCGGGTGGTTCGACCTGATCGTCACAACCCCGCAATACGGCATGCGCTGGCGCCCGAACGTGCTGGTCAACGCCGCACCCCTGCACGCCATGACGCCTGAGCGCCTCGAAGACGCCGCCGCGCTCTGGCAACCGAAACTCGCCCATCTGCCGCAGCCGTGGACCGCGCTGTTGATCGGGGGCCCGAGCGATCCCTACCGGTTCGGTCCCCCCGAGGTCCGTGGGCTGATCGACCAGGCGGTCGCCGCGACACGGGCGAGCGGTGGCAGCCTTTTGGTGACCACCAGCGGACGGACGCCTGCATCCGTCGGGCCGGCGCTCGAAGCCTGGCTCGGCGACGTCCCGCACCATCTCTTTTTGTGGCGCAAGGATCAAAGCGAGAATCCCTATTACGGTTACCTTGCCCTTGCCGACCGTTTCATCGTTACCGGCGACAGCGTGTCGATGATGACCGAGGCGACGGCAACCGGCCGCCCGGTCGCCATCTATCGTCCAGCCGAACGACCGCGGCTCATCGGCAAGCGCGCCGCGCGCGTGCCGCCGCTGCGCTGGCTGATCGATGTCGGGCTATTGCCACATCCACGCGATATCGGCGCATTCTGCGAGCGGCTGGTCGCATCGGGCCGCGCCTATCATCTCGGCGACGAACCGCCGATACGGAACAGCCCGGCGCCGGAGGATATGGGCCGCGCGGTCGAGCGCGTGCGCGCCTTGTTCAGGGCGGAAGGCTGACGGCGGCGGCGGCGAATCAGGCGGCGGCGAGCGGCGGAGTCCGACGTAACAGATCGAGGGCGTCGTGGCGCAGATGGTTCTGCGCCATTTCCTCGCGGATCAGATCCTCTCCGACGATCCCCTTCTCCAGGCATTCGCGCAGCAGGCCGAAGAAGAACCGTTCCTGATTGGGATCGGGATGCGGCCGGTACGAGGTGACGGCCGGAATCGGCATGATCCGCTGCAGCCAGTCCGTCGGAACGATTCCGAGCAGCCGCGCGCGCAAAGTGAAATCGACCGGAAGGCCGGTCTTCCAGGGTTGCGTGCGCCGCTTGGTGTTGTGCAGCAGCCTTGTGTTCCCATCGAGATGGTCGAAATCGTTCCATTGCGGCTCGAGATCGCCGATCGAGAAGCGTGGCTCGTATTGAAGCTGTGTCCATTTGAGATAATCGCGCTTGAACGCGAACAGCTCGTCGAACTGTTCGGCGCAATGCCAGTGCCGCAGCATCGCGCAATCGAGCAGCATCACCGACGTCGCCATGTAATGTTCGCTGCCGTTATGGCCGGGCCGCGGGCGTGCCCAGACGGCCTTGCCCTGCATATCGCGATCGAGCAGTTCCCAGATATCGCCGACCGCGAAGATGTCCGGATCCATGATGACGGCGCGGCCTTCGTAACCCATCAGCTCGGGCGGCAGAAACCGCAGCGGCGTGAAGCTCTGCAGATCGTCCATCTCCCAGACGCGCTTTTCGTTGCCGCGCAGAAAGCGCTGCCCTTCCCGCGCCTTGAGGAAATCGAAATCCTCGGCCTGAAGAATCCGGATTTCGAACCGGTCGGCATGGCGCGAATTGCGCTCAAGCGAATAGGCCGAGGCGATTGCCCCGATCCGCTGACGCCGGTTGGTATGGATGAAGACGCAGGGTCGCAACCCGACTCTCCTTGGTTCTGGCCGAATGATCTAACCCCGCCGGCGGTCCCGACTCAACCCGGACGGACGCCCGGCTTGCCACGAGGCCGCCCGCACAGGCCGCTTTGCGCGCCTAACGGGCTCCCGCCGGCCTGGTGCCCAACGGGGTCAAAGCGACCTGGTTCAGCGCATCGAACAGTCCGCCGCAATCGGCTTTCAGGCGCGCCAACTGGGCAAGATCGATATCGGGCTGGCGCGTCAATACACCGGAATCGACCTGGCCGATGCTCTTGTCGAAACTGCTGTTCGATTCGATCGGCGCACTGTTGAAGGTCGGCACCGTCATTGCCGCATTGTAGTCGATGCCGATCTTGGCGCAGAGCGCGCGCATCATGCCCGGCGTGTCGCGGACCAGTTCATCGAGCCCGATGCAGATCACCCGATCTCCGTAAGTCTGCTTGTTGCGCAAAGTCGCCTCGGCCGACTGGCGCCACCAGGCGATCGCCGTCTCGAACTGGTCATATTGCCGCTTGCGCGCCTTGCCGCGATTCTTCGACAAAGCCGAAGCGAGCCAACTCACCGGATCGCGCACGATCGACACCAGGTGCCCGTCGGGATAGTCGCGAAAATAACGCGCCACCGAATCCGGGTTCATCGCAAGGCCGGGGCAGAAGGCGCTGATACAGGCAGCACCATCATAGGACACGATCCTGTTGCCCCAGGATTTGAAGAACGCATGGTAGAAACAATCGAGCACGCCGCGCTGCGTTGCCGGCCGTTTCGCTTCGATCAGATCGCAGAATATGCGATGATGAAGCCCGACATCGTAATCGAACGCATGCATCCGGGTCGGGTTCTTGGCCTTGGAATAACCGGTGCGCGCCCGTTCGATGAAGCGCCCGTCGACGAGATAGCGAAACAGCGCGGGCGCACCTCGCGTCGGATCGAGATCGGGCCAGTCGGCCTTGCCTTGCGCGATATGCATGTCGCCCGGATAGACGGCGATCTGCGGATGGCCGTCGAGAAGCTGGCTGAGCAGGGTGCCGCCGGAGCGGTGGATCTGCGAGATCAGGACGACATTGCGGCCGATCGGGCCGGGATCGGACCCGACATCCGGCACCGGCGATTTGGGCGATGGAATGAACCAGCGATCGCGCAGCCGCTTGAAGCGGCGAAGGCCGGAAGTCACCGCGCGAACCATATCCCGATGCCTGCTGCGGTCATGAAAGGGGTCGGCGCCGCGTCCGGGGGCGTTGCGAACCCTGCCCGACGAAGCCCGGATGGAGTCGCAAGCCGGCCCCCTAAAGTCAACGGATTTGTCGGTTTTTGGCCCGGCCGCACGGACCGAAGCGCGGC
>JBBDWW010000067.1:0-7973 GCA_040902645.1 Dongiaceae bacterium
ATCGCGCGAAGCAGGCCAAGGCCGAAGCGCGCAGCGGCGCCGACGAGAAAAAGTCGACGACGAAGAAGAAGAAGCCGACCGCTGCGAAGGCACCCGCGAAGAAAGCCGCCGCCAAGACCAAGACGAAAACCAAGGCTGCGCCGAAGAGTGCCGCCAAGACCACGACCAAGAGCGCCACCAAGAAGACCGCGGCGAAAAAGCCGACCGCGAAGAAGAAGTAAGGAGCCCCTCCGATGGCACATAAGAAAGCAGGCGGCAGTTCGCGCAACGGGCGCGATACGGCAGGCCGCCGTCTCGGCGTCAAGAAATTCGGCGGCCAGGCCGTCATTCCGGGCAATATCATCATTCGCCAGCGTGGCACCAAATATCACCCGGGCCGCAATGTCGGCATCGGCAAGGACCACACCATTTTCGCGCTGACCGAGGGACGGGTTTCGTTCCATCGCGGCGAGCGCGATCGGGTGTTTGTTTCGGTGGAGCAGCCGCAGAGCTGACGCTAATGCGTCGCCGCCGCTCTACCGGCAACGGATGAGAAGGGGAACGGCGGCGCCGTTCCCCTTTTTTCTTGTCCGGATCCCGCGATGAAGTTTCTCGACGAAGCAAAGATTTTTGTGAAAAGCGGCGACGGCGGTGCCGGCAGCGTCAGCTTTCGCCGTGAGAAATTCATCGAGTTCGGCGGACCCGATGGCGGCGATGGCGGCCGCGGTGGCGACATCACCGTCGTGGCGATGGATGGCCTCAACACGCTGATCGACTATCGCTACCAGCAGCATTTCAAGGCGCAGCGCGGCCATCACGGCATGGGCCGCAATCGTAGCGGACCGGCCGGCGAAGGCATCGTGCTGCGCGTGCCGACCGGCACCCAGATCCTCGATGAAGACAAGGAAACAGTGATCGCCGATCTAAGCAAGCCGGGCGATCGCCTGACGCTCTGTCGCGGCGGCGATGGCGGACGCGGCAACACCGCGTTCAAATCCTCAACCAATCGCGCGCCACGCCGTTTCGAGCCCGGCTGGCCGGGCGAGGAACGCTGGGTCTGGTTGCGCCTGAAGCTGATCGCCGATGCCGGCCTCGTCGGTTTGCCCAATGCCGGCAAATCGACCTTCCTTGCCGCGGTCAGCCGCGCCAAGCCGAAGATCGCCGACTATCCGTTCACGACCTTGCACCCGCAGCTCGGCGTGGTCCGTTCCGACAGCAACGAGTTCGTGCTCGCCGACATTCCCGGTCTGATCGAAGGCGCGCATCAGGGTGCCGGGCTCGGCGATCGTTTTCTCGGCCATGTCGAGCGCTGCCGTGTGCTGATCCATCTGGTCGACGGCACCGCCGACGATGTGGTGGCCAACTGGCGGACCGTGCGCGACGAACTTGCCGCTTATGGCGGGGGGCTTTCGGAGAAACCCGAGCTGCTCACGCTCAACAAGATCGACGCGCTCGACGACGAGACCATCGAGGCACGCGCCAGCGAACTCTCGCAAGCAGCCGGCGGCGTCACCGTGCACCGGATCTCCGGCGTCGCCGGCACCGGCATCGTCGACCTGCTGCGTCATGCCTGGTCGGCAATCGAGGAAGCGCGCGTTGAAGAGCGCCGCCTCGAAGAAGAAGCGATGATCCGGCCATGAGCGCGCACGGCAAACCCGGGCTCGCCGGCGCGAAGCGGCTGATCGTCAAGATCGGTTCGGCGTTGCTGGTCGAACAGGAAAGCGGCGCGATCCATCGCAAATGGCTCGATGCGCTCGCCGACGATGTCGCCGCGTTGCGTGCGAAAGGCACCGAGATTGTTATCGTCTCGTCGGGCGCGATCGCCGTCGGCCGCCGCCATCTCGGTTTGACCCATCAGCGCCTCAAGCTCGAAGAAAAACAGGCGGCCGCCGCGACCGGCCAGATCCGCCTCGCGCATGCCTATCAGGAAACGCTCGCGCGGCACGGCATCACGGTCGCGCAGGTGCTGCTCACGATCGAGGACACCGAGGCGCGGCGACGACATCTCAATGCGCGTTCGACGATCGCCGCCCTGCTCAAGCTCGGCGTCGTGCCCGTCATCAACGAGAACGACACCGTCGCGACCAGCGAGATCCGCTTTGGCGACAATGACCGCCTCGCCGCGCGCGTTGCTGCGATGATCCTCGCCGATGCGCTGGTGCTGCTCTCCGACATCGACGGGCTCTACACCGCCGATCCCAAGCGCGATCCCGACGCGGAACTGGTGCCGGTCGTCGATGCGATCACGCCGGCGATCGAGGCGATGGCCGGCGAAGCGTTGCCCGGTTACAGCTCGGGCGGCATGGTGACCAAGCTCGCCGCCGCGCGCATCGCAACCCATGCCGGTTGCCGTATGGCGATCGCCGATGGCCGGCGGCTCAATCCGCTGGCCGCTCTGGCGAAGGGCGGTCGCGCCACCTGGTTCATGCCGCAGATGCAGCCGATGACCGCGCGCAAGCAATGGATCGCCGGCGCGCTGAAGCCGGTCGGCACCCTGACGGTCGACGATGGCGCCTGTGCGGCCCTCGAAGCCGGCAAGAGCCTGCTGCCCGCCGGCATCGTCGCCATCGCCGGTCCCTTCGAGCGCGGCGATGCGGTGATCGTTGCCGACAAGACGGGGCGCGAGATCGCACGCGGGCTGTCGGCCTATTCGGCCGCCGACGCCGAACGCATCCGCGGCCATAAATCCCGTGAAATCGAGGCGGTCCTGGGTTACCGTGGCCGCGACGAAATGATCCATCGCGACGATCTGGTGCTGACCCGGTCATGAGCGTCACCAAACTCAAAGCGGCCCGCGAAACCCAATCCGGCAACAAGCAGCCCGGCGACAAACAGCCGCCCGAATCGCTGGCTGCGACCATGCGCGCGATCGGCCTCGGGGCGAAAGCGGCGTCGGCCATGCTCGCGCTTGCCGCACCCGCCACGAAGACCGCCGCGCTGAAAGCGATGGCGAACGCCGTTCGCGCTCAGGCCAAAACCATTCTCGCCGCCAACGCACAGGATCTCGCCGACGGCACCAAAGCGGGATTGAAGGGCGCCTTCGTCGACCGGCTCACGCTCGACGATGCGCGGATCGAGGCGATGGCGCGCGGCATCGAAGAGGTCGCGGCACAACCCGATCCGGTCGGCACAATTCTCGCGGAATGGGATCGGCCGAACGGGCTCAAGATCGCGCGCGTCCGCGTGCCGCTCGGCGTCATCGGCATCGTCTATGAATCGCGCCCGAACGTGACCGCCGATGCCGGGGCACTCTGTCTCCGCTCGGGCAATGCGGCGATCTTGCGCTGCGGCTCCGAAAGCCTGCGCAGCTCGCTGGCGATTCTAGGCGCCCTGCAAGAGGGCCTCGAATCCGCCGGCCTGCCCAAGGAGTCCATCCAGCTCGTGCCGGTGCGCGATCGCGAAGCCGTCGGCATCCTGCTCAAGATGGATGACGTGATCGACGTGATTGTGCCGCGCGGCGGGCGCGGGCTGATCGAGCGCGTCGTCGCCGAAAGCCGCATCCCCGTCATCAAGCATCTCGACGGCATCTGCCATACCTATATCGACGCGGCGGCCAACCCCGAGAAGGCGCTGGCGATTGCGGTCAACGCGAAGATGCGCCGCACCGGCGTCTGCGGAGCGACCGAGACATTGCTGGTCGACCGGCCGGCGCTCGCGATGCTGCCGCCGATCCTGGCCGCGCTGCACGACAAAGGCTGCGAGATTCGCGGCGATGCGATCGTGCAGGGTCTCGATCCGCGCGCGGTCCCGGCAACCGATGCCGACTGGGACACCGAATATCTCGATGCGATCCTGTCGGTGAAGATGGTCGACGGCGTCGGCGAGGCGATCGCCCATATCAACCGGCACGGCTCGCACCATACCGAGGCGATCGTGACCGAGGACGAGGCGGCGGCGCAGCGTTTCCTCACCGAGATCGACGCCGGCATCTTGCTGGTCAACGCCTCGACCCAGTTCGCCGATGGCGGCGAGTTCGGCATGGGCGCCGAGATCGGCATCTCGACCGGCAAGCTGCATGCGCGCGGCCCGGTCGGCGCCGAACAGCTCACCTCGTACAAATATCTCGTGCGCGGCACCGGGCAGGTCCGACCCTGACGATACGACGCGCGCCCCGCCCCCTCCGCATCGGCATTCTCGGCGGCTCGTTCAACCCCGCCCATGAGGGGCATCGCGAGATCAGCCTCTGGGCGCTCGACCGGCTCGGGCTCGACAAGATCTGGTGGATGGTCAGCCCGCAGAACCCGCTTAAGCCGGTCGCCGGCATGGCGCCCTTCAAGGAGCGGCTCGCGCTCGCCCGCGCCGCCGCCCGCCACCCGAAGATCGAAGTGACCGATATCGAGCGCCGGCTTGGCAGCCGCTATACCGCGGAAACGCTGCCGGCGCTGGTCGAACGCTACCCCGAGCATCGCTTCGTCTGGCTGATGGGCGCCGACAATTTGATCCAGATCGACCGTTGGCAGGACTGGCAACGGATATTTAACACGCTGCCCGTTGCCGTTTTCTCGCGGCCTTCCTATTCTATGAGAGCATTGGCCGGCAAAGCGGCGCGTCGCTTCGCCAAAGCCAGGCTTCCGGGCCCCAGGGCGCGGGAGCTGGCCGAGACGGAGCCGCCATCCTGGGTCTTCATTCATGGCCCCGCCAACCGTCAGTCGGCCAGCGAGATCCGGGCCCGGACCAGGAGTGCAGCGACGATTGACGCAGCGACGGCCAAAAAGGCAAAGCGAACGGGCGGGCGCCGGATGACAGGAAACGCAGGCGCAACCAGGAAAGGGTGATCGCCATTCGCCGCATGCCCATCGCCGGTCGCAGGCCGGCCGCATCCGCAACGCTTCTCGACATGGTCGGGAAGTCTCTCGACGACGATAAAGCCGAAGATGTCGTCGTCATCGATCTCCGCAACAAATCGAGTATTGCCGACTATATGGTGATCGCCAGCGGGCGTTCGTCCCGTCAGGTCGGTGCCATGGCCGAGCATCTGCGCGCGAAGCTCAAGACCGCCGGCGTTCCCGATGTGGGCGTCGAGGGCGAACGGCTCGGCGACTGGGTGCTGGTCGATGGCGGCGATGTCATCGTGCATCTGTTCCGGCCGGAAATCCGCAGCTTCTACAATCTGGAAAAGATGTGGGGCGCGGAGTTGCCGGAATCGCATCGCGCCGTCGCGATGGGCTGAACGCTCGCGCCTCGTCGGAACGCGCCGTCAATCGAACGCCTCATCCTGAGCCTGTCGAAGGATGAGGTACGCGGGATACGACCCCATGCTTCGACAGGCTCAGCATGAGGTCGTCTTGATATCGTAGGACTCGCAGGCAACGAACGACCCTCGCCCTCGGGGAGCGGGTGGCGCACGTCAGCGCAAGTCCTCTCAAATTCGTCATCGCCGGGCCCCCGGGTCCGGCCGAAGGCCGGCCCGAGGACAAGCTTGACCCGGCAATCCATCGCAGTGCCCGACTCCGGCCAGAAAAGCCGAACAATCATGGTGCCATTGCGTCACGTACAGCGCATCGGCACAGTGGATCGCCGGGTCAAGCCCGGCGATGACGAAACAAGAAAAAGCCGAGACGCGGCTTTGTGTGCATCGCTACGCCCGCCTCCGCCGTCTCCGCTCGCGCTCGCCGTCGCCCGAGATAATTTCTTTCGGCGCGGGCAGGCGCACCGCTGCTGAAAGATGCGAAAAGGTCGCCGTCTTGTGCGGGATCGCCATCGCATCGACGAAATGTTCCTGAAAGCGCGGCTCGACGGCGGTCTCGATCTTCTCGACCTGTTTGACGACGCGCGCAATCTCGGCGCGCGACTTGAGATTCAGGAGCGCGATGCGCGCGCCCGTCCCCGCCGCGTTGCCGGCCGAGCCGACCTTGGTCAACTCGCAATCGGGAATCATGCCGAGCACCATCGCGTATTTCACGTCGATATGGCTGCCGAAGGCCCCGGCCAGCGTGATGCGGTCGACATGATCGATGCCGAGATGATCCATCAGCAGCCGCGCGCCGGCATAGAGCGCCGCCTTCGCGAGCTGGATCGCGCGCACATCGTTCTGCGTGATGCGGATGACCGGCTCACCGTCGTGCAGCAGATAGGTGAAGGTGCGGCCCTCGGCTTCGATGCGCGGGCTCTTCGCCGCCATCGACCCGTCGATCACGCCGTCCTGGTTGATGATGCCGACGAGATACATCTCGGCCAGCGCCTCGATGATGCCCGAGCCGCAGATCCCGGTGACGCCGATCTTTTTCGTCTCGGCGGCAAACTCCGGCTCGTTCGACCATTTCTCGGAGCCGATCACGCGAAAGCGCGGCTCCAGCGTGTCGGGATCGATCCGCACCCGCTCGATCGCACCGGGTGCCGCGCGCTGGCCGCCGGAAATCTGCGCGCCCTCGAAAGCCGGGCCGGTTGGCGAGGACGCCGCCAGCAGACGGTGCCGGTTGCCGAGCACGATCTCGGCATTGGTGCCGACATCGACGATCAGCGTCATTTCATCGCTCAGATGCGGCGTCTCGGAAAGAATGACGCCCGCCGTATCCGCGCCGACATGGCCGGCGATGCAGGGCAGCACGAAGATGCGTGCATTGGGATGGATCTGCATCTCGATCTCGGAAGCCCAGATCGTGATCGGCCCGTCGGTCGCCAGCGCAAACGGCGCGCCGCCGAGTTCGATCGGATCGATGCCGAGCAGCAGATGATGCATGATCGGATTGCCGACGAAGACCGCCTCGAGAATGTCGGCGGGCTCGATGCCGGCCTCGCGCGAGACGGTGGCGGCGAGCTGGTTGACCGCCTCGCGCACCACGCGCGTCATGTCGACATCGCCGCCGGGATTCATCATCACATACGAAACCCGGCTCATCAGGTCTTCGCCGAAGCGGATCTGCGGATTCATGACGCCGGCCGAGGCGACGACTTCGCCCGACGTCAGATCGCAGAGATGGCCGGCGATCGTGGTCGAGCCGATATCGACCGCAAAGCCGTAGACGCGATCCTTGAAGCCCGGCCAGACCGCGGTGATCTGGCGGCCGTAATGCACCGCGACCGTCACCTTCCACTCGCCCTTGCGCAGCGCTTTCTGGAGGCCCTGGATCGCACGCAGGTCGCAATCGAGATCGAGCAGGTTCCATTGCACCGCCAGCGCTTCCTGCAGACGCTGCAGATCGCCGGATGGGTCGTGCATGTCGGGCTCGCGCACCTCGACATAATGCAGTTTCACCACCGGATCGAGTTCGATCGCGCGCACTTCGGCACGCTTGCGCACGACCTGGCGATGGACCTGGCTCTCCTCCGGCACATCGATCACCAGATCGCCGAGCAGGACCGACGAACAGGAGAGCCGCCGCCCCGGTTTCAGCGCCGCGCGCTTTGCCGCATAGCGCTTCTCGACATCGGAGAAGGCCGAGAGATGCTCGCTCTTCGAGACCACGCCGAGCTTCGAAAACTCGCCTTCCGATACTTCGACCTGGCAGCGCCCGCAGATGCCGCGGCCGCCGCAGACCGAATCGATATCGACGCCGAGCGCGCGCGCGGCCTGCAGGATCGGCGTGCCGAGCGCGAAGCGGCCGCGCCGGCCCGACGGCATGAAGACGAGAAGGGCGTCGTTATTGGCGGTCATCCGATTTCTTCTGGTTCTCTCAATTGGCCTGCCTCATCCTTCGACAGGCTCAGGATGAGGTCCTGTGAAAAAGGCTGCATCGGTCGGCTCCGTCGTCCGTCCGCCGATCCAGCCGCCTGAATCAAACAATCCCCTCATGCTGAGTCTGTCGAAGCATGAGGCAACTTTATACGCTAGGCCCGCGCCCGACGGCGGTTCTCGCGATCGCGCCGCCGGTTGGCACCGTCCTCGCCCGCCGAACCCGGCGCCGCTGCCGGCGCGTTCTCGCGATATTTCTGAATCCAGCGCATGCAATTGGGATCGTGGCCCATCGCGACGTCGGCGCCCATCACCGCGGTCATTTCTTCGTTATGCAGCGGATTGGTGATCGCCGAGGTCATGCCCGCACCGATCAGCATCG
>JBBDWW010000068.1:0-6822 GCA_040902645.1 Dongiaceae bacterium
TGACGGCGGACTCGCGTGCCGTGGAACCGGGCTTCCTGTTCGCGGCGCTGCCCGGCGGCCAGGCCGACGGCAGGGATTTCATCGGCGATGCGCTGGCGCGCGGCGCGATCGCCGTACTCGCACCCAAGGGCACGAGCCGCCCGGCCGGTCATGCCGATGTCGCGCTGATCGAGGACGAGAACCCGCGCCGCCGCTTAGCTCAGATGGCCGCGCGCTTTTACGAACGCCAGCCTGCCACCATCGCCGCCGTCACCGGGACCAGCGGCAAGACTTCGGTCGCCGCCTTCACGCGCCAGCTCTGGACCCTGCTCGGCCATCGCGCCGCCAGCCTTGGCACGCTCGGCATCGTGACGCCCGAGGGCGAACGGCCCGGCGCGTTGACGACGCCGGATCCGGTCGTGCTGCATCGCGATCTCGCGGCGCTGGCCGATGCCGGCATCGATCACCTGGCGATCGAGGCATCGAGCCACGGGCTCGAACAATACCGGCTCGACGGGCTCAAGCTGCGCGCCGCCGCCTTTACGAATCTCTCGCGCGACCATCTCGACTATCACCCGGACATGGCCGCCTATTTCAAGGCGAAGCGGCGCCTCTTCTGCTCGCTGCTGCCCATCGGCGGCGTTGCAGTGCTCAATGCCGATGCGCCGGAATATGAGACGCTGCGCGATCTCAGCCGCGCCTGCGCACAGCGGATCATCGCCTATGGCCGCAACGGCGCCGATCTCACTTTGCTTGATACGACACCGCACGGCACCGGCCAGCATCTCGCACTGCGCGTCGAGGGTCGCGACATCGAACTCGATTTCCCGGTTGCCGGTGCGTTCCAGGCGATGAACCTGCTCGCCGCGATCGGCCTCGTGATGGCCGACGGGGTCGATGCCGCGCGCATTCTGAAGCTGGTCGGAAAACTGCAGGGCGTGCATGGCCGCATGGAACTGGTCGCGCATCATGCCAACGGCGCGCCGGTCTATGTCGATTATGCGCACAAGCCGCACGCGCTCGAAACGGTGCTGACCGCGCTGCGCCCGCATACCGAAGGAAAGCTGATCGTGGTTTTCGGCTGCGGCGGCGATCGCGATCGCGGCAAGCGCCCGGAGATGGGTGCGATCGCGACGCGGCTCGCCGACGTGACGATCGTGACCGACGACAATCCACGCAGCGAAGAGCCGGCCTCGATCCGCGCCGCGATCCTTGCCGCAGCACCGGGTGCGATCGAGATCGGCGATCGCGCCGAGGCGATCCGCCGCGCCGTTGCGATGTTGCAGCCGAACGATCTGCTGGTCATCGCGGGCAAAGGCCATGAGACCGGCCAGACGATCGCCGGCAAGACTTATCCCTTCGACGACAGCGCGGTTACCTGCGCCGCCGTCGCCAAAGTTTCCTCGGGCGGTGCTGCATGAGCACGCCGCTCTGGACCGCCGACGATGCCGCCACCGCGCTGGGCTGCCCTGCCCCCTCCCGCGACTGGACGGCATCCGGCGTTTCAATCGACAGCCGGACGCTCCAACCGGGCGATCTGTTCGTCGCGCTGACCGGGCCCCATCGCGATGCGCACGGTTTCGTCGCCGACGCGCTGCGCGGCAACGCCGCCGCCGCGATCGTGAGCCGCCGGCCGGAGAATATCGCAGCGGATGCGCCGCTCCTCGTCGTGCCGGATACACAGGCGGCGCTCGAAGCGCTGGGGGCTGCGGCATGCGCGCGTTCCGAGGCGCGCCGCATCGCCGTCACCGGCAGCGTCGGCAAGACCGGCACCAAGGAAATGCTGCGCCTTGTGCTCGGCGCGCAGGCGCCGACCCATGCCAGTGTCGGCAGCTATAACAATCTCTGGGGCGTGCCGCTGACGCTCGCGCGGATGCCGCGCGAGACGGTCTATGGCGTGTTCGAACTCGGCATGAACCATGCCGGCGAACTCGCCCCGCTGTCGCGCCAGGTGAAGCCGCAGGTGGCGATCGTTACCGCAATCGAGGCGGTGCATCTCGAATATTTCGGCTCGGTCGCCGAGATCGCCGATGCCAAGGCGGAAATCTTCGCCGGCATGGGACCGGGCGGCGTTGCGGTGCTCAATCGCGACAATGCGCATTTCGCGCGGCTCGCGAAGAAAGCCGAAGCGGCCGGCCTCGCGCGCATCGTCGGGTTCGGCAGCGATGCGACGGCCGAGGCAAGATTGATCGATTGCTCGCTGCACGCGACCTGCAGCGCCGTGACCGCGGCGATCGGCGGCACGCGGCTCGACTACTGTCTGGCGGTGCCGGGCCGGCACTGGGTGATGAACAGTCTTGCGGTGCTCGCCGCGGTGCAGGCCGTCGGTGCCGATGTGGGCGCGGCCGCTGCGTCGCTCGCGCGCATGACGCCGCCGAAAGGCCGTGGCCAGCGTTTCCGCGTCGCGCTCGACGAGGGCGGGTTCGACCTGATCGACGAAAGCTACAATGCGAACCCGGTGGCCATGCGCGCCGCGCTCGCCGTGCTCGGCCGCGCCACGATCAAGTCGGGCGGCCGGCGCATCGCCGTGTTCGGCGACATGCGCGAGCTTGGCGTGCAGGCACCGTTGCTGCACGCCGGCCTCGCCGCCGACATCGCAGAGAACAAAATCGATCTGGTTTTTTGCTGCGGTCCGATGATGGCGCACCTGTTCGAAGCGCTGCCCGTTGCGCGTCGCGGCGCGCATGCCGCCGACAGCGCCGCACTCGCGCCGGTCGTGCGCCGCGCGGTTCGCACCGGCGACACGGTTCTGGTCAAGGGTTCGCTCGGCAGCCGCATGGCGCCGGTGGTCGAGGCGCTGCGCGCGCTCGATACCGGCGGCCGCGAACTGCCGCGCGTGGTCAACGGTTCCTGAGGGGTCGCCGCCGCATGCTCTATAATCTGCTCACGCCCCTGGCCGAAGACATCTCGTTCTTCAATTTGTTCCGTTATCTGACGTTCCGCAGCGGCGGCGCGGTGGTGACGGCGCTGATCATCAGCTTCGTGTTCGGGTCGCGCGTCATCGCCTGGCTCAAATCGAAACAGCCGCAGGGCCAGCCGATCCGGAACGACGGGCCTGAAGGCCATCTGATCACCAAGCAGGGCACGCCGACGATGGGCGGCGTGCTGATCCTGATGGCGGTCACCGTGTCGACGCTGCTCTGGGCCGACCTCGCAAACCCTTATGTGTGGATCGTGATCGGCGTGACGCTCGGCTTCGGCGCGCTCGGTTTCGTCGACGACTATCTGAAGCTGACCCGCCGCACCAGCCGCGGCATGCCGGCCCGCTTGAAATTGCTCGGCCAGCTTTCGATCGCGCTGGTGGCGGCGCTGCTGGTGATGCAGCTCGCGCCCCATGCGCTCGATACCACGCTCGCGATGCCGTTCTTCAAGGACCTGCTGATCGAACTGAGCTGGTTTTTCATCCCGTTCGCGATGTGCGTGATGGTCGGCGCCTCGAACGCGGTCAATCTGACCGACGGGCTCGACGGGCTGGCGATCGTGCCGGTGATGATCGCGGCGGGCTGTTTCGCGCTGATCGCCTATCTGGTCGGCAATGCGGTGTTCGCCGAGTATCTGCAGATCAACTACGTGCCCGGCGCCGGCGAGCTCGCCGTTCTGTGCGGCGCGCTGGTCGGCGCCAGCCTCGGCTTCCTCTGGTTCAACGCACCGCCGGCCATGGTGTTCATGGGCGATACCGGCTCGCTCTCCTGCGGCGCCGCCCTCGGCGCTGTCAGCGTGGTTGCCAAGCACGAGATCGTACTCGCCATCGTCGGCGGCTTGTTCGTGCTCGAAACCGTATCCGTCATCGTGCAGGTCGCCTCGTTCAAGCTGACCGGCCGCCGTGTCTTCCGCATGGCGCCGCTGCACCATCACTTCGAGAAGAAGGGGTGGAAAGAGCCGACCATCGTCATCCGGTTTTGGATCATCGCCTCGATCCTCGCGATCGCCGGCCTCGCCACGTTGAAGTTGCGGTAGGACGATGGCCGGCGAAACCCGCATCCTGATCCCCGACATGGCGCAGCGCTTCGCAGCGGTGCTCGGCCTCGGCCGCTCCGGCCTGGTCGCGGCACAGGCCTTGCGCGCGAGCGACGCGCGCGTCTGGGCCTGGGACGACGACGAACGCGCGCGCGGCCGTGCCGCCGCCACGGGCCTGCGTCTCGTCGATCTCAATTACTGCGACTGGTCGGAACCGGAATTCCTGCTGCTTTCGCCGGGCATTCCGCATACCTATCCGACACCGCATCCGGTCGCGCAGCGCGCCCGCGCCGCCGCGAAGCCGATCATCGGCGATATCGAATTGCTGCTGCGCGCGCAGCCCGAGGCGACCTATGTCGGCATCACCGGCACCAACGGCAAATCGACGACGACGGCGCTGATCGGTCATGTGCTCGACGCAGCCGCCCGCAAGGTGCAGACCGGCGGCAATATCGGCGCACCGGCGCTCGGCCTCGCCCCGCTCGGCGTGGATGGTTGCTATGTGCTGGAGCTTTCTTCCTACCAGCTCGAGCTGACGCCCTCGCTCGATTGCCGCGTCGCCGTGCTGCTGAACATTACGCCCGACCATCTCGACCGCCATGGCGGCATGGACGGCTATATCGCCGCCAAGACGCATATCTTCGCCGGATCGGATGCACAACGCGCGGCGATCGTCGGCATCGACGATGCGCCGAGCCGTGCCCTGCGCGACCGGCTGGTTGCGAGCGGGCATCCGCGGGTCATCCCGATTTCGGTCGAAACGAATGCGCCGGGCGGCATCTATGCGCGCGACGGCCATCTGATCGACGACATGGACGGCAAGGCGACCGTCATCGCCGCGTTCGGTTCGTTCCCCGCCTTGCCGGGCAGACATAACTGGCAGAACGCGGCGGCGGCCTATGCGAGCGCGCGGCTGCTCGGACTTGCGCCGGCTGCGATCGTCGCCGGCATTGCGAGCTTCCCCGGTCTTGCGCATCGCCAGGAGCGCGTCGGCGAGATCGACGGGATTCGGTTCGTCAATGACAGCAAGGCGACCAACGGCGAAGCCGCCGCGAAGGCGCTCGCGAGCTACGAGAACATCTACTGGATCGCCGGCGGGCTGCCGAAGGAAGGCGGGCTGACGGCGACCGAACCATTCTGGGGGCCGGTGCGCCGCGCGTTCCTGATCGGCACGGCGGCCGATGCGTTCGCCGCCGCCCTCGACGGGCGCGTGCCTTATGAACAAAGCGGCACGCTCGATGTTGCGGTTGCCGCCGCCTATGACGCGGCCCGTCGCGATGGCGGCCCGGCGGTGGTGCTGCTCTCGCCGGCCTGTGCCTCGTTCGATCAGTTCGCCAATTTCGAGGCGCGCGGCGATGCCTTCCGCGACGCGGTCGCAACGCTGCTCGCCGGGCGGCAGGCGGTGCGCGCATGATGGCCGTCGCCCGCACCGATCGCTCGATCCTCGGCCGCTGGTGGTGGACGGTGGATCGCTGGACCTTGCTCGCGATCGCCGTGCTGATCGCGTTCGGCGCGCTGATGGCGCTCGCCGCAAGCCCGGCCGTCGCTTCGCGCATCCGGCTCGATAGTTTCAGCCTGTTCCGTCAGCATTTCGCGCTGCTGCCGGTCGTCGGCCTCGCTTTGGTCGGCGTATCGCTGCTCGACGTGCGCGGCGTGCGCCGGCTTGCCGTGTTCGGCACGCTGGGTGGAATTGCGCTGCTGGCGGCGACGCTCGTCATCGGCACCGAGATCAAGGGCGCGACGCGCTGGATCTCGCTTGGCGGTTTCTCGCTGCAGCCCTCGGAATTCGTGAAGCCCTGCTTCGCGGTCGTCTCGGCCTGGATGTTCTCGCTGCAGCATGGCGCGCAGCGTCTGCCGGGCAACATAATCTCCATCGCGCTCTACGGCCTCGTCATGGGCCTCATCCTGCTGCAGCCCGATCTCGGCATGGCGGTGGTGGTGACCGCGACCTGGTTCGCGCAGTTCTTCCTCGCCGGTTTGTCGATCATCTGGGTCGGCGCGCTGGTCGTCGTCGGTATCGCCGGACTGGTCGGCGCCTACTTCACCTTCGAGCATGTGCGCGACCGCATCGATTCGTTCCTCGATCCGGCGGCGGGCGACCGCTACCAGATCGACCGTTCGCTCGAGGCCTTCGCCAATGGCGGCTGGTTCGGCCAAGGCCCCGGCGAGGGCACGGTCAAGCTGGTGCTGCCCGATGCGCATTCCGATTTCGTGTTCTCGGTGCTCGGCGAAGAGTTCGGTACGATCACCGCACTGCTAATCGTCGCGATCTTCGGTTTCGTCATCCTGCGCGGCATGGCGCGGCTTTTGAGCGAACGGAATCTGTTCGTGCTGCTGGCCGCCGCCGGCCTCCTGGTCAGCTTCGGCCTGCAGGCGGCGATCAACATGGCGTCTTCGCTCAGCATGATCCCGACCAAGGGCATGACCCTGCCGTTCATCAGCTATGGCGGTTCGTCGCTGATCGCCCTCTCGCTCGCGATGGGCATGCTGCTGGCGCTGACGCGCCGCCGCCCCGGCATGGGAGAGTATGCATGACCGCGGCCGAGCGCCCCGTTTTGCTCGCCGCCGGCGGTACCGGCGGCCATATGTTTCCGGCCGAAGCGCTGGCGCGGGCGCTCATCGCGCGCGGTCGCTCTGTCGCGCTGGTGACCGATGCGCGCGGCGGCGGCTTCGGCGACCGGCTGCCCGACGTTCGCGTGCATCGCATCGCGGCGTCCGGCATTGCCGGCACGGGCCTGACGCAGCGCGCGAGTGGCGTCTGTCGCCTCGCGCTCGGCTTCCTGCAGGCGCGCCGTTTGATGCGCGAGATCGATCCGGCGATTGCGGTCGGCTTCGGCGGTTATGCCTCGGTGCCGCCGCTGCTGGCCGCCCAGCGCCGCGGCCGCC
>JBBDWW010000068.1:6832-7928 GCA_040902645.1 Dongiaceae bacterium
GCGTGATCCACGAACAGAACGCGGTGCTCGGCCGCGCCAACCGCCTGCTGGCGCGGCGCGCGAGCGCGATCGCGACGTCGTTCGAGACTGTGCGCGCGCTGCCGTCGGACGTTGCCTCGCGCGTGACCCTGACCGGCAATCCGGTGCGCCCGGCGATCGCGGAACTCGGTGCTTTGCCCTATCCCGCGCCCTCGCCTGGCGGATCGCTCGACGTGCTGGTACTCGGCGGCAGCCTCGGCGCGACAATCTTTGCGACGATCGTGCCCGTCGCGATCACCCAGCTTACCGAAGCGGAACGCAGCCGCATCCGGCTCGTGCAGCAATGCCGCGCGGAAAATCTCGACGCGACGCGCGATGCCTATGCGCAGCTCGGCATGACGGTCGAGCTGGCGCCGTTCTTCCACGACATGCCGGCGCGGCTTGCCGCAGCGCAGCTCGTGATCGCGCGGTCCGGCGCCTCGACGGTTGCGGAACTCACCGCCGGCGGCCGGCCGGCCTTGCTGGTCCCTTATCCGCATGCGACCGACGATCATCAGCGCGCCAATGCGGACGCGCTCGTTTCGTCCGGTGCCGCCTGGCTCCTGGCGCAGCCCGCGTTCACCGCTGCTGCGTTGACCGAACGGCTGCGCGGCTGGCTTGCGGATCCCTCATTGCTTGGCGTTGCGGCCGGACGCGCACGCGCGATCGGGCGGCGCAATGCCGCCGATCGTCTCGCCGAACTCGTGCTGGCCACGGCCGCCTCATTCGCATCGCAGGAGCGCGCGGCATGAGAGCGCTTCCCCTCACCATCGGCACCATTCATTTCGTCGGCATCGGCGGTATCGGCATGAGCGGCATCGCCGAGATCCTGCATAATCTTGGATACAGCGTGCAGGGCAGCGACCAGTCGGAGAATGCGACGGTGAAGCGGCTTGCCTCGCTCGGCATCAAGGTCGGCATCGGCCACGATGCGGCAAATCTCGGCGACGCGACGGTCGTGGTCTATTCCTCGGCGGTCAAGCGCGACAATCCGGAGCTGGTGGCGGCGCGCACGCGGTTCCTGCCGGTGGTGCGGCGCGCCGAAATGCTGGCCGAGCTGATGCGCTTCCGGCAGACG
>JBBDWW010000069.1:0-1050 GCA_040902645.1 Dongiaceae bacterium
AGTTCGGGCATCGCGCTCGAACCCACGTCCGGGGCGGACAAGGCAACGATCCTCTCGGCGATCGACGGGCTCGGTGCGGGCGGCTCGACCAACGGGGCCGGCGGGCTGATCGATGCCTACGCGCTCGCCGAGCAGGCGATGATCGAGGGCGGCGCCAATCGCGTCATCCTCGCGACCGACGGCGATTTCAATGTCGGCATCACCGACCAGCAGCAGCTCGAGGCGCTGATCGAAACCAAGCTCAAATCGGGCATCGCGCTGACCACGATCGGCGTGGGCGATGGCAACTACAACGAACCGGCGCTCGAACAGCTTGCCGATCTGGGCAACGGCAATTACGCCTATCTCGACACGCTGCGCGAAGCGCAGAAGGTTCTGGTCAAGGAGATGGGCGCAACGCTCTTCACCATCGCGCAGGACGTCAAGATCCAGATCGAGTTCAACCCGTCGGTCGTCGCCGAGTATCGCCTGATCGGATACGAGAACCGGATGCTTGAACGCGAGGATTTCAACAATGACCGGATCGACGCCGGTGAAATCGGTGCCGGCCATACCGTCACGGCACTCTACGAGATCGCGCTGGTCGGACAGGAAGGCAGGCTGATCGACCCGCTGCATTTCGGCACGTCGCACGAAAATTCGAGCCCCAATTTCGGCGTCGATTTCGCGTTCCTGCGGCTCCGCTACAAGCTGCCGGGCGAGGACGAAAGCCGGCTCATCGAGCAGACCTTGGCGGGGTCCGAGCTCGCTGCGGCCGAACAGCCGGGGCCGGATCTTGCCCGCGCGGCCTCGGTCGCCGCCTTCGGACAACTGCTGCGCGGGGGCGATCATGCTGGCAGCTTCGAATATGAAGACATCGCAGCCCTCGCCGAATCCATCCCGTTGGAAGGTACCTCGGGGGATTGGGGCGAATTCATCGATCTGGTGCAGCTCGCCGAGGCCCTCGACCGGTAGCATCCGGCGCCTTGCCGCGCCGGGACCTCCGCGAAAACGGCGATACGGCAAATCGTGAGAAGGCGTAAGCGGCGGCGGCCCAAACCCCCCCCCCCC
>JBBDWW010000069.1:1060-7927 GCA_040902645.1 Dongiaceae bacterium
GACTCCGTCGCCGTGCAGCGCTTCCAGTCCGACCCCAGCCGCCGCCTTCTCGGTTCAGACCGGCTTGTAGTGCCGCCGCACATACAATATCATAGCTCAAATATCAATTGTGATTGCTGAGCGATGATTACCGCCTTGCAGTTGCGGGCCGCACGGGCTCTTCTCGGCCTCGATCAGCGTCAGGTCGCGGAATTGTCCGGACTTTCGGTGCCGACCATCCAGCGCATGGAAGCCAGCGATGGCGTGATCCGTGGCAATGTCGATTCCCTGATGAAGCTGATCCAGGCCCTCGACAATGCGGGCATTGAACTGATTGCCGAAGGCGCCGCAAGCGCGTCGGGCGGGCGTGGCGTTCGACTCCGCGCGCCGGCCGATGACAAGCCGATACAGGGCGATGCGTCGCAGCGTTCCGGGGCGCAATAATGGGGCAGAGTCCGCTCATCTGGTCGCTGGGCTGCGTGGCGGCCCTGATCGCGATCGCGGCACTCGCCGTCGCGCTCAGCCGGTTCCGGAATGCGACGCCGGTCATCTACGGGCTTTGCCTGATCGTCTCGACGCTGGGCCTTGTGAGCGCACTCGCGGCCCTGCTCAAAGCCGCCCCCGTCGTGCCGACGCTGATCCTGCCTTTCGGCCTGCCGTGGCTCGGTGCGAACTTCCGGCTCGACGGGCTAAGCGCATTCTTCCTCGCAATCGTCGGTCTCGGTGGCGCGACCGCAAGTCTGTACGCGATCGGATACGGTCGGCATGAGGCGGCCCCGTCCCGCGTGCTGCCATTCTTTGCGGGCTTTCTCGCCGGGTTGAACCTCGTGCCGCTGGCCGATGACGCTTTTACATTTCTGATCGCCTGGGAGTTCATGTCGCTGACTTCCTGGGCGCTGGTGATGGTCCAGCATCGGGAGTCCGAGAACCGGCGCGCTGCCTACATTTACATCGTGATGGCGAGTTTTGGCACGCTCGCCCTGCTGCTTGCGTTCGGTCTCCTCGCCGGCGCCGGTGGCGATTATGGATTCGATGCAATGCGCGCTGCCCCGCGCGACGATACCGTCTCCATGCTGGTCTTGATCTTGATGCTGCTGGGCGCCGGCTCGAAAGCCGGCCTCGTGCCGCTCCATGTCTGGCTGCCGCTTGCGCATCCGGCTGCGCCCAGTCACGTCTCGGCGCTAATGAGCGGCGTTATGACGAAAATTGCCATCTATGGCTTTGTTCGTGTGTTGTTCGACATTCTGGGCGAATCTACCTGGTGGGCCGGCATGATTGTACTCGCGCTTGGCGGTATCACCGCCGTAATGGGCGTACTCTACGCGCTGATGCAGCACGACCTGAAGCGCCTGCTCGCTTATCACACGGTCGAGAACATTGGCATCATCTTCATCGGTCTGGGGCTCTCGCTTGCGTTCGCGGCGAACAGCATGGAGCTGGCCGCGGCGCTGGCGTTGACCGCGGCGCTGTTTCACGTGCTCAACCATTCGCTGTTCAAGAGTCTGCTGTTTTTAGGTGCCGGTGCCGTGCTGGTCGCGACTGGCGAGCGCGACATGGAGCATCTCGGCGGACTCATCCACCGCATGCCGGCGACATCCTTCCTCTTCCTAGTCGGCTGCGTCGCGATCTCTGCGCTACCGCCGCTGAATGGCTTCGTTTCCGAATGGCTGACCTTTCAGGCGATCCTGCAGAGCCCGGAACTACCACAATGGGGGCTCAAGATAATGGTGCCCGCCGTTGGCGGTCTGCTGGCGCTGTCGGCGGCGCTTGCCGCCGCGTGTTTCGTCAAGGCCTTTGGTATATCCTTTCTTGGCCGTCCGCGGACGCCCGCTGCGGCCAACGCAATGGAAGTTGACCGGTTCTCCCTCGCCGCCATGTGCGTGCTCGCCGTGATTTGCCTTCTCGCCGGCATTCTTCCCGGTTTTCTGATCGACGCGATGGCCCCGGTCGCCCAATCCATGGTCGGCGCCCGCATGCCGATGCAATCCGAGGTGCCGTGGTTCACCATCGTGCCGATCGCAGAAAGTCGAAGCTCGTACAACGGGCTTCTGTTGTTCCTGTTCATCGCCCTCTCGGCCGGAATTGCGACGTTTGTTATCCATCGATGTGGCTCGCGTGCGGTGCGCCGGGAGCCGGCCTGGGGCTGCGGTTTCGACGATCCAGTAGCCGTTTCGCAGTATAGCGCCAGCAGCTTTGCCCAACCCATTCGCCGGGTGTTCGGCACGCTCGTTTTCCGGGCGCGCGAGCGGGTCGAAATGCCGCCGCCCGGCGATATGCGGCCGGCGCGGTTTCATGTTGAAATGCGCGATCTCGTGTGGGACTGCCTCTACGCACCGGTCGCCCGCACCATCGGCTTCGCCGCCGACCGGTTCAACCGGCTGCAATTCTTGACCATTCGTCGGTACCTCAGCCTCGTCTTCCTCTCGCTCGTCACGCTTCTACTGGTGCTCGCGATATGGTCCTGATCCGCGACATACTGGTGCAGGGCGTACAGATGCTGCTGGTGCTCGCACTCGCGCCTCTGCTTACGGGATACGTGCGCAAAATCAAGGCGCGCCTGCTCCGCCGGCGTGGCCCGTCGATTTTCCAACCCTATCGCGATCTGGCGCGCCTGCTGCGCAAGGAGGCGGTCGTGGCGAACAGCGCCTCCTGGCTTTTCAGCGTCGCACCCTATCTCATCTTTGCGGCCACCTGGGTCGCCGCCGCCCTGGTGCCGACCTTCGCCCGCGGCCTCACCTTCAGCTGGACCGCCGACCTCATCGCCATCGTGGCTCTGCTCGGCAGTGCGCGATTCTTCCTGGCGCTGGCCGGCATGGATGTCGGCACAAGCTTCGGCGGCATCGGCTCGAGCCGCGAGGTGATGATCGCCGCCATGGCCGAGCCTGCCATGCTGCTGATCGTATTCTCGCTCGCGCTGGTCGCCGGGGCGACGCAGCTTTCGACTGTTGCCGCCTTCATGGCCTCACCGGAGGTCGGATTGCGCGTATCGCTGGGCATCGCGATGATCGCCCTGATCATGGTCGCAATCGCAGAGAATGCGCGCGTGCCGATCGACAATCCGGCAACCCATCTCGAACTCACCATGGTCCATGAGGCGATGGTTCTGGAATATTCCGGGCGCCATCTCGCCATGATCGAGTTTGCGGCCGCGCTCAAGCTGCTTCTCTACATGTCGCTGCTCGGCTGCCTGTTTGCGCCGTGGGGACTGGCCACGCCGGGCGCGGGCCCCGCCGTCTGGGTGCTCGGCATCGCGGCTTACCTGGCGAAGCTGGCGCTTGGCGGTTTTCTGCTCGCGCTATTCGAAACCGCGATGGCCAAAATGCGGGTCTTCCGGGTGCCGAACTTCCTCGGTGCGGCATTGATGCTGGCGCTTCTCGCCACGCTGCTGCTGTTCGTCTCACGGAGCCTCTAGTGAACGGCCTTGCCTTTGATATCGCGCATCTGCTGGCTGGAGGCCTCGTTCTTGTCAGTTTCATGATGCTCTACCAGGACCGGCTCTATGCGCTGCTCAACGTATTCGCGCTCCATGCGCTCGTGCTCTCGCTGTCAGTCGCCTGGCAGGCTTACATCCAGGGCGCGCCGCATCTCTACGTCACCGCTGCGATCGCGCTTATCTTCAAGGCGGTCGTGATTCCGGTCACCCTGCACCGCATCATCCAGAAGCTCGGCATCCACCGCCAAGTCGAGACGGTGCTGGGCATCGGCCCGACCATGCTGGCCGGCATGGGGTTGGTCGCGCTCTCGATGGTGGTGATACTACGGGTGACGCCCGACGTCGATCCGTTGGCACGCGAGGATCTGGCGTTTGCGCTGTCGGTGTTACTCCTCGGTCTCCTTGTGATGGTGACACGCCGCAACGCGGTCAGCCAGGTGGTCGGGTTCATGTCGCTCGAGAACGGCCTCGTGCTTGCGGCGACCGGTGCCAGCGGCATGCCACTAGTGGTCGAAATCAGCGTCGCCTTTTCGATCCTGATCGCATTCATCGTCATTGGCGTGTTCCTGTTCCGCATCCGCGAACGCTTCGACACCGTCGATCTGGCGGCGCTGGATGAATACCGCGGAGAGCGACGGTGATGGAAATCGGACTCAACGCCGTCACGGCGGTGCTGGCGATCCCGATCGCGGCGGCCGGAATACTGGCGATGCTGCCGGGATATCGTCTGTCTGCGCGTCTGAACATTCTAGCCAGCCTGTCGACGTTGCTGGCGGCATTGTCGCTGCTGGTGACCGATCGGCGGGCGCCGGGCGACTTCCTGCTGGTGGACGATCTCAACATCGTTTTCATCGTGCTAACCACGTTCGTCGGTTTTACGACCAGCGTATTCAGCGCGAGTTACATCGCCCACGAGCTCGAGACCGGTCGTCTCACGCCGGCCTATCTGCGTTTCTATCATGCGATGTATCAGATCATGATGTTCGGCATGAACCTTGCCTTTGTGTCCAACAACATCGGTCTCATGTGGGTCGCCGTGGAGCTTGCCACGCTGACGACAGTCATGATGGTCGGCATCTATCGTACGCACGAAGCGCTCGAGGCAGCGTGGAAATACTTCATCCTGGGCAGCGTCGGCATCGCGCTGGCACTTTTCGGCACGATCCTCGTTTACATGGCAGCGCGACCGGTCATCGGCGAAGGCGAAGATGGCATGGTGTGGACATTGCTGGTCGAGCATGTAGCCGCGTTCGACCCGGCGCTTCTCAACGTCGCATTCGTGTTCCTGCTGCTTGGTTACGGTACAAAGGTCGGCCTTGCGCCCCTGCACGCATGGCTGCCCGATGCCCATGCCGAGGGCCCGACCCCGATTTCGGCGGTTCTCTCCGGCCTGCTGCTCAATGTCGCACTCTACGCCGTGCTGCGGTTCAAGATATTGCTCGCCGCCAGCCCCGGGGCCATCGCCCCCGGGCCGCTGATGATGACGATGGGGCTTACATCAATGATCTTTGCGGGGTTCATGCTTTATCGGCGGCGCGACATCAAACGCATGTTTGCCTATTCGTCGATCGAGCATATGGGGATCATCGTGTTCGCCTTCGGCATGGGCGGGCCGCTGGCGAACTTTGCCGGACTCCTTCACATGACCATGCACAGCCTGACCAAGTCCGCGATCTTCTATTCGGTCGGTCATATCGCGCAGGTCAAGGGAACCCAGAAGATCGCCGAGATTCGCGGCCTGACCGAAACCCATCCCGCGCTCGGCTGGGCGTTGGTCATCGGCGTAGCCGCCATCGCCGGCCTTCCGCCCTTCGGGATCTTCATGAGCGAATTCTTGCTCGTCAGCACGACCTTCGCTCGGGCACCGCTGCTTGCGGTGTTGCTGGTCGCAGGTTTGCTGATCGGTTTCGGTGCGCTCTTTCTGCGCGTGATCGAGATTTGCTTTGGCGAACCGCGCGGCGGTACCGCCCCGGTCGAGGCTTCAATCGTGCCGATGTACACCCACCTCGCGCTGGTTCTGGCGGCCGGATTATTCTTGCCGGAACCCATGGTGGCCTGGTTCCGCCATGTCGCGCTGCTGCTCGGCTAGAGGGTAGGCCGTGACCACCCTCGCGGAATATCTGTCGACCCAGCACGCAGTGCCCGGGCACGCGCCCTGGCCGCGCGTGCTGGTCGACGAGCCCGCCTGGAGTATTGCACTCGGCGCGCTCGCTTCGGGTCGCTGGAGCCTGCTCGACCTTTGGGGCGAACCGGGGATGATCCACATGGCGCTCCTCGACAGCGCATTGCCGGATGCGCCGGCGATCGGCGTCGCCTCGCTCGCGGCGCCGGATGGCCGTTATCAGTCGGTTGCCCAATTCCATCCCCCGGCGCTGCGCCTCGAACGAGCCCTGTGCGACCTGTGGGGCGTCCAACCGATCGGCCTGCCGGACACGCGGCCGTGGATCGACCATGGCGCATGGGGCCCGCCGCATCCAGCGGGCGCTGCCTCCATTGCGCCGGACACCCCCGACACACCCTATCCGTTCTTGCCGGCCGAGGGTGAAGGACTGCACCAGGTCGCGGTCGGCCCGGTTCACGCCGGGATCATCGAGCCGGGCCATTTCCGGTTCACGGCGAATGGCGAAACCGTGGTCCGGCTCGAACTGCGGCTGGGTTACGTCCACAAGGGAATCGAAAGCCTGCTGGCCGGCGCGCCGCTCGATCGCGCCGCCCGGATTGCCGGGCGGACCTCCGGCGACAGCACGGTCGCATACCAGTTCGCCTTTGCGCGCGCCGTCGAAGCCGCGCTTGGAATCACAGTGCCCCCGAGAGCCGTTTATCTGCGGGCACTGATGGCCGAGCTGGAGCGCCTCGCCAACCATCTCGGCGATATCGGCGCGATCTGCAATGATGCCTCCTTCGCGCTGATGCATGCGCATTGCGGCGTGCTGCGCGAACAGGTGTTGCGGGCCGCCGGCGCAGCGTTCGGTCACCGGCTGATGCGCGATGCGATCTGCCCCGGCGGCGTCGCCGGCGATCTCACCGAAGCGGGTGCCGCCGCAATCCGCACCGCGATCGCGGAAATCCACCGACGGTTTCCGGCCCTTGTCGAGCTCTACGACAACACCGCTTCGCTTCAGGACCGAACGGTCTCGACTGGAATTCTGAGGCCCGAGCTGGCACGTCGCTATGCCGCCGGCGGCTATGTCGGGCGTGCCTCCGGGCGAGATTTCGATGTGCGGCGGGCCTTCCCCTATCCGCCCTACGAGTCCCTCGCGTTCGAAATTTCGGTGCGCGACGATGGCGACGTCAATGCACGCGTCTGGATTCGCATCCGCGAAGTCGAACAGAGCGTTGCACTGGTCGTCCGCATTCTCGACTCACTGCCGGGTGGGCCATTGGACGTCGAACCGCCGCGCGCGGACGGGCCGCGCGAGGGCCGCCGATGTCGTGCGCATAGTGGTGGTCTTGCC
>JBBDWW010000070.1:0-7894 GCA_040902645.1 Dongiaceae bacterium
CGGTCAGGAACCCGGCGGCGCACGCGACGCGCATGGCTTGGGGCCGCGCCTCGAGCCCGGCGATCATCTCGCGCATGGCGGCGAGGCTGACCAGCAGGGTCTCGGTGGCGTCGAACAGCGGCTCCTTGTCCTCCTGCATGTCCTTGCCGTAGGTGAGCGGCAGGCCCTTGAGCATGATGGAAAGCGAAACCAGAGCCCCGATGATGCGCCCGGCCTTGCCGCGCACCAGTTCGGCGGCATCCGGGTTGCGCTTCTGCGGCATGATCGACGAGCCGGTTGTGAACGCGTCGGACAGTTTGACGAAGCGGAATCCGTCGGATGCCCAGAGCACGATCTCTTCCGCCAGGCGCGAGAGATGGATCGCAGTCAGCGAGCAGGCGGCAAGGAACTCAACGGCAAAATCTCGATCGGACACGGCGTCCATCGAGTTCGCCATCGGCCGGTCGAAACCGAGCGCCTTCGCGGTCATCTGCCGGTCGATCGGAAACGAAGTGCCGGCCAGCGCCGCTGCACCCAGCGGCGATTCGTTGAGACGCTTGCGCGCATCGGCGAAGCGGCTGCGATCGCGTGCAAACATTTCGACATAGGCCATCAGATGATGGCCGAAAGTGACGGGCTGCGCCGGCTGCAGGTGGGTATAGCCCGGCATCGTCACGCCGGCATTGTCTTCAGCGCGATCCAGGAGCTCGTTGATCATTTCGAGCAACTTCGCATCGAGCCCGTCGATTGCGTCGCGTACCCAGAGGCGGAAGTCGGTCGCGACCTGGTCGTTGCGCGAGCGCGCGGTATGCAGCCGCCCGGCGGCATCGCCGATCAGCTCGGCGAGCCGCGCCTCGACATTCATGTGGATGTCCTCGAGCGCGGTCTTGAATTCGAAACGGCCGCTCTCGATCTCCTCAAGCACGCGATCGAGTCCGTGCAGGATAGCGGCGCCATCGGCCTCGCCGACGATGCCCTGTCGAACCAGCATCGCGGTATGCGCCTTCGAGGCCGCGATGTCCTGGGCATAGAGCCGCTTGTCGAAGCCGATCGAGGCGTTGATTCGCTCCATAATCTCGGCCGGACCGGCCGCGAATCGCCCACCCCAGATCGCACTGGCCGGGCTGGCGCCGTCATCCGGCAGACCGGTACCCCCCGCATGGCTCTTCTTGTCTTTCGGGCGCTCTGAGGTCATGAACGTCTGGCCATGAATGCGATGCGAAAAATTCTGATAACCGCTGCGGTTCTGCTCGGCGTCGGTGCCGCCGCGCTGGGCGGCTGGCGGTCGGCGGGTGAGACGAAAACCGCCGGGCCGCCGGTCTCCGGCACGGTCGCGGACTTTACCCTCATGGACGCGCCGCGGCCAATGCCGGCAGACCCTTTCACCGATGAAAATGGCGCCGAGATGACGTTTGCCGAGCTCGAAGGCAAGGTGCTGCTGGTCAATTTCTGGGCCACCTGGTGCGCGCCCTGCCGGGTCGAGATGAAAGCACTCGACCGGCTCGAGGCGGCTATGGGCGGCGCGGACTTTGCCGTCGTCCCGATTTCGTTCGATCTCAATGGGGCCGAGGCGGTCCTGCCCTTTTACGAGGCATACGGGCTCGAGCATCTGCCCATTGCGCTCGACCCGATGGGCGCGATCGGCGACGGGCTCGGCATTCAGGCCTTGCCGACGACGATCATCGTCGACCGGGCCGGCAACGGCATCGGTTATCTGCTCGGTCCGGTGGAATGGGATTCACCCGAGGCCGAGGCGCTGATCCGCTATTACATCGATCAGGCGGAATAGAGTCCCCGAACAAGGCTGTACCGCCGATCAAACCCGATTCGTCATCGCCGGGCTCGACCCGGCGATCCATGCCGCGGTCGGCCGCGGCGCGCGATCCATTGTTCCATCGCACGGGATTTTAAAGTCTGAGTTCGGCGATGCGGCGCCATGGATGCCCGGGTCAAGCTGTCCTCGGGCCGGCCTGCGGCCGGACCCGGGGGCCCGGGCATGACACTGTTGAGAGAATGACGGCGCGACGAAGAACTGGTTTGTTCGCCCCACCGGCGCAGCAACTGCGGCGGAATTACCGCGTCGGCGTCGGCGGCTCGCTCGAATAATCGTAGAAGCCGCGCCCGACCTTCTTGCCGAGCCAACCGGCCTCGACATATTTCACCAGCAGCGGGCAGGGCCGGTACTTGCTGTCGGCGAGACCCTCATACAGCACCTGCATCACCGCGAGGCAGGTATCGAGCCCGATGAAATCGGCGAGCTCGAGCGGGCCCATCGGATGGTGCGCGCCCAGTTTCATCGCCGTGTCGATCGATTCGACGCCACCGACGCCTTCATAAAGCGTGTAGATCGCCTCGTTGATCATCGGCAGCAGGATGCGATTGACGATGAAGGCGGGAAAATCCTCGGCGCGCGCCGTGGTCTTGCCGAGCCGCGTCGCCAGCTTCTGCACCGACTGATAGGTCTCGTCGTCGGTGGCGAGCCCGCGGATCAGCTCGACCAGCTCCATCAGCGGCACCGGATTCATGAAATGCATGCCGATGAACTTCGCCGGCCGGTCGGTCGACGCCGCCAGGCGCGTGATCGAGATCGACGAGGTGTTCGAGGCGATGATCGCATCGGCCCGCAATAGCGGGCAGACCTGCTTCAGGATCTCGCGCTTGATCGCTTCGTTCTCGGTCGCCGCCTCGATGACGAAATCGCAATCGCCGAGCAGCGACATATCCGTGCCGGTCTTGATCCGCGCCAGCGCCGCATCGCGGTCCTTCTGGCTGATCTTCTCGCGCCGGAGCTGACGCCCAAGATTTTCGGCAATCGTGTCCTTCGCCTTCGCGATCTGCGCCGGATCGATGTCGACGAGCCGCACGTCGCAGCCGGCCAGTGCCGCCACATGGGCGATGCCGTTGCCCATCTGGCCGGCGCCGATTATGCCGACGGTCTTGATATCCATCCCGATTCCGCCTTTCGTGGAGCGGCCCGGTTCAGGCCGCCGCCTGTTTCTGGAGCGCGGCGGCGAATTCGGGCATCGCCTGGAACAGATCGGCGACCAGCCCGTAATCCGCAACCTGGAAGATCGGCGCATCCTCGTCCTTGTTGATGGCGACGATCACCTTGCTGTCCTTCATGCCCGCGAGATGCTGGATCGCGCCGGAAATGCCGACCGCGATGTAAAGCTCGGGCGCAACGATCTTGCCGGTCTGGCCGACCTGATAATCGTTCGGCACGAAGCCGGCATCGACCGCGGCGCGCGAGGCACCGACGGCGGCGCCGAGCTTGTCGGCGACCGCTTCGAGCAGCTTGAAATTGTCGCCCGACTGCATGCCGCGGCCCCCGGAGACGACGATCCGCGCCGAGGTGAGCTCCGGCCGTTCCGACTTGTGAACGTCGCGGCCGACGAACTTCGAGAGGCCGGAATCGCTGGCGCCCGCGACATTTTCGATCGCTGCACTGCCGCCCTCGGCCGCCGCCGGTTCGAAGCCGGTCGCGCGCACGGTGATCATCTTCACCTTGTCGCCCGACTGCACCAGGGTCATCGCATTGCCGGCATAGGTCGGACGCAGGAACGTGTCCGCGCTTTCGACGGCGACGATCTCGGAAATCTGCTGCATATCGAGCAAGGCCGCGGCGCGCGGTATCACGTTCTTGCCGTTGGTCGTGGCAACCGCCAGCACATGATCGTAATTCGCCGCGAGCTTGGCGATCAGCGGTGCGACATTCTCGGCGAGCCGGTGTTCGAGCACGACATCGTCGGCCAGCAGCACTTTGGAAACGCCGGCGACCTTGGCGGCCTGATCGGCGACCGGCTTGCAGCCGGCGCCCGCCACCAGGATATGGATGTCGCCACCCATCGCCTTGGCGGCGGTGATGGCATGCAACGTCGCCGCGTTGAAATTCGCGTTGTCGTGTTCGGCGAGGACGAGAGTGGTCATGGGGCGTCCTCCTCAGATGACCTTGGCTTCGTTCTTGAGCTTGTCGATCAGCTCGGCAATCGAACCGACCTTCACGCCGGCCTGGCGCTTCGGCGGTTCGTTGACCTTCAACACCTTGAGGCGCGGTGTGACGTCGACGCCGAGATCGGCCGGCTTCAGCGTCTCGATCGGCTTTTTCTTGGCCTTCATGATGTTCGGCAGCGAGGCATAGCGCGGCTCGTTCAGACGCAGATCGGTGGTGATGACCGCCGGCAGCTTGATCTGGATCTTTTCGAGCCCTTCGTTGACCTCGCGCGTCACATGGAGCCATTCGCCCTCGAACGCGATCTTCGAGGCGAAGGTGCCCTGCGCCCAGCCGAGTAGGCCCGCCAGCATCTGGCCGGTCTGGTTGGAATCGTCGTCGATCGCCTGCTTGCCGGCGATGACGAGGCCAGGCTGTTCGCGATCGACCACCGCCTTCAAAAGCTTCGCAACGGCGAGCGGTTCGAGAACGCCGTCATGCTCAACCAGGATGCCGCGATCGGCGCCCATGGCGAGCGCGGTGCGAATCGTCTCCTGGCTCTGGGTGGTGCCGCAGGCGACCGCCACGATTTCGGTCGCGGTGCCGGCTTCCTTGAGACGCACGGCCTCCTCGATCGCGATTTCGCAGAACGGATTCATGGCCATCTTGACGTTCTGCGTCTCGACGCCGGTGCCGTCGGCTTTGACCCGCACCTTCACATTGGCATCGATCACGCGCTTGACCGCGACCAGTACCTTCATTCCCTGCCCCTAATTGACCCGGAGAATCCCGAACCGGCGCGGCGGGCGCCGGGTGCGGCCCCGCCGGGTGTTTATATCGCGCTGCACAATAGAAATTGCCCGGCGCGCCTGTCAACGGCCGCCTGCGGTACAAAACGGCTGGAAAGCGGCAGAAATCAACGGTTTATTTAGCCGTCGCTCAGCGGTTGGCGCCCGGCACCCAGAGGACGTCGGCCTTGCCCTTGCGGTTCAGCCAGCGGGCCATGACGAAGAGATGGTCGGAGAGGCGGTTGATGTAGCGGATCGCCTCGGCGTTGATCGGCTCCGCTTCCGCCAACGCCGTCATGCGCCGCTCGGCCCGGCGGGCCACCGTGCAGGCAAGATGCAGCCAGGCCGAGGCCGGTTCGCCGCCACGCAGCACGAAGCTTTTCAGCGGCGCCAGCTCGGCGTTCATCGCATCGATCTCGCCCTCGAGCCGCAGCGTCTGCGCGGCGACGATCCGCAGCGGCGGATATTTCGGGTTCTTGGTGTCGGGCGTGCAGAGATCCGCGCCGAGATCGAACAGATCGTTCTGGATGCGACCGAGCATCGCATCGGCCTTGCCCTTGGTGTGCTGGCGGGCAAGCCCGATCACCGCGTTGGTCTCGTCGGTCGTGCCATAGGCTTCGACGCGCAGATCGTGCTTCGCGACGCGCTTGCCGCTGCCGAGCGACGTCTTACCCTTGTCGCCGCCCTTGGTGTAGATGCGCGTGAGCTTGACCATGACCGTCGCCGCAACGCGCGGTTCAGCCCTGCCGCGAGAGCAGGTAAAGCACGAACACCACGACGGTGGCGCCCTGCAGGATCACGCGCAGCCGCATCAGCTTGTTGGAATTGCGCTTGTTGAAATCGCCGCCGCGTCCCATCGAAAACACACCGATGAACAGCGTCGCGAGCGTCGCAACGAGGCCGATGCCGACCAGGACGAGCAGAAAATTGGACATGGCCTATCCTATCGCAAATTCTCGATTCAAAGAATGTCCACGGAGCAATCCGCGTCGCTGAACATCTTTTCCCGTTCAAACGGACCCGCAGGCGGGAGCGCGCCTATGCAAACAGGCCGGAGCGCAGCCTAATGGGCCCTTCCAAACGGAGCAACGCCGAGCGGTATGGACAAGCTGCCGACCGCGCTCCCCGGGTGTAACGCTATTCTGGCGCGCCCAGATCGATCGCGATCTTCCCGAAATGCCGGCCGCTTTGGAGCAACTCCACCGCCCGGTCCGCCTCCGGCATCGCGAAGGTCTCGCTGATGACGGGATGGATCCGATGTTTCGCGATAAAGCGGTTCATATTCACGAAGTCGTCGCGCGAACCGCAGTACATACCGTGGACATGCAGCATCTTCGTGTTGATGCTGCCCGGCGGCATATCGCGTCCGACGCCGGACAGCAAACCGACCAGCGATATGCTGCATCCATAACCCGCCGCCCTGGCCGATTGCGGCAGCGTCCGCTCGCCGCCAACTTCGACGATATGGTCCACGCCTGCGCCATCGGTCAGTTGCCGTACCCGCGCATCCCATTCCGGAGTCGATTTGTAGTTGATAGTTTCGTTCGCACCCAGTGCTTTCGCTCGCTCAAGCTTCTCGTCGCTTGAAGACGTAATAATGGTCCGCGCGCCGGCTGCGGCGGCGAACTGCAGTGCCATGATCGAAACCCCTCCTGTGCCCTGAAGGAGGACCGTCTGGCCCGGCTTCAGCCGGCCATATTCGAACAAGGCAACCCATGCTACGACACCGGCGCAAACCAGGGTGGCTGCCTCGGTATCCGATAAATGCTCCGGCGGCACAACGACAGCCTCCTGGGCGACCGTCAGGAATTCGACGCAGGTTCCGCCTCCTTTCTCGGCGCCAAGCGCGACATCGATCGCTTCTACCGTCGGCGGACCCGATATCCAGCGCGGAAAGAAGATGGGGGATACACGATCGCCCACCTTGTAGCCGGTCACGCCCTCTCCCGCCGCGATCACGATGCCGACGCCGTCCGACAGCGGAACGCGGCCCCGCATGTCACCACCATATGCGCTAACAGGATTGCACCTGATCAGGAGATCGCGGAAGTTGACCGCTGCCGCGCGCATCTGCAGCAACAGTTCGCCCGGACCAGGCGCAGGAACGTCTTGCTGCACCATTTCGTAACGGTACGGTTCGCGGGCCGAAACGATCATCGCATGCATGGCAGGCATTCTCACTTCGCACACACTCTTGCCGCTGCCGCACCAGCGCGGCGCGGCGTTCAACCGTGGGCCGACGCTCGGTTGTTCGGCGAGAACTGAGCTGATCCTATACGGCGTACGCCCGGATTGGCGAGGATCGCGCAGGCGGGGTCGGGGAACTTACCAGCCACCGCCACCGCCGCCGCCGCCGCCGCCACCCGACGATCCGCCGCCGGACGAGCCGCCGGTGCGTCCGCCCGAACTCGGGTTGGTGGATGCAGCCGCCACGCTGCCCGAGAAGGCACGGCCGAAATTGCCGATCTCGCTTCCGCTGAAGCGCGTGCCACCATACCAGTGGGGCCGATAGGCCTGGTTGGTCTCGGCGGTGATGCGCTGGAACACATCCTCGAACTGCTGCGCCCATTGGTCCTCGACACCGAGCGCAACGGCATAGGGCAGCAGCGCCTCGAAATGTTCCGGTGTGCGCTTGGGCGGATGATGAAAGGCGAGGCGGTCTTTCTCGGCGACGCTGAGATAGAGCCGCATGCCCTCGATCTCGTTGGCCTGCGCGCGGCCGAGCGGCGTGCGCGCTTCCAGCAACTTGAAGAACAGGATGTTGAGCAGGATCGCAACCACGAGGAAGACGAGGCCGACCAGTCCGACGGCACCGACCTGCTGCGAGGCCCCGAACAGCCAGGCGCCAAGGAAGGGCACCGCGAACATGGACATCACGATCGCACCGGGCAGGTTCTGCCAGCCCTGGCCGGTCAGGAAATCGCGCCACAGCTTGAACGCGTTCCAGCACAGCAGCACGCAGCCGACGGTCCAGCCCGAGAGCCAGAGCGACATGAACAGGGCCAGCCCCGGATCGTTGCCGTAGAGGGCAACCGCAAGCCAGACGATCAGCGTGAGGCCGATACCGGGGATGAACCAGATACGGTTTCGGACGAAGAACTTGCGATCGTACTCGCCCTCCAGATGCGATTTCAGGGCGGCCTGCGCCTTCTGCAGGATCTTGCGATTGGATTGCTCGACCCTGAACAGCCGTTCGGCA
>JBBDWW010000071.1:0-1224 GCA_040902645.1 Dongiaceae bacterium
TGCTGTCGCGCGCACCCCAGCGCTTGATCGACGCGATGCAATCCTCGGACGTGACGGGCGTGCCGTCATGCCACATCAGGCCGTCGCGAAGCGTGAAGGTGTAAACGAGATTATCGTCGCTGACGGTCCAGCTATCGACCATCTGCGGCTGCGGCTCGAAATTCTCGTCCATGGCAAACAGCGTGTCGTAGATCATGTAGCCATGATTGCGCGATTCGTAGCCGGTATTGGTGATCGGGTCGAGAATCTTCAGGTCGTTGACCACAGCCATGTGCAATGTCGTTTCGGCACTGGCAGCGTTCGTCATCCCGATCAGCGCGGCCAAAGCGGCGGTCGCAAAGACACGGGGAAGAGCCTTCCGCAAAATCGTACTCATCGTAATCCTCCCTATCGGAAAATTTCGAACGGCAAGGGCCATTCGTTCTTCCGGTTCTTGACAATCAGATGCGCTGCGCCGATGCGCAGCGACAACCGGGACGCCGCTGGCAATAATGCCCGCAACATCGGTCGTCTGGTTGCGATGGTCATCATGCAGCCGCAGCGCCGGTCAGCACCCTGCCCGGCCGCGCGCCCGTATGAGTACCGTCGCGAAACACAATCTGGCCGTTGACGACGACAAGGTCGATTCCGGCGCAGGCCTGCACCGGCTTCTCGAAGGTCGACTTGTCGAGAATCCGGTCAGGGTCGAACAATACGAGATCGGCGAAGGCGCCCGGCCGCAATTGGCCGCGATCGACGAAGCCGAAACGGCTTGCGGGCAGGCCGGTCATCCGTCGCACGGCCTCTTCCAGCGTGAACAGGCCGACATCGCGGGCATAGTGGCCGAGGACACGCGCGAAGGCGCCCCACAGCCGCGGGTGCGGATGGGGATCGTGTTGCAAGCCGTCGGAACCGATCATGGTATGGGGATCCGAAAGAATGCGACGGACATCGGCCTCGTCCATCATGAAATAGATGGCGCTTGCCGGCTGAAGCCGGTCGCTGGCCTCGTCGAGGCTGCAATGCCATTCGGCGGCAAGCTCGGCGAGATCGCGTCCCGCGGCGGCGGGAACGGCGCCGGACCAGGCGACAATCGTTCGCGTCGCATCGTGGATATAGTCCGGGTGCAGAACGGTCGCGGCCGCCGCATAGGGATAGGCATCGATCGCAACATCCTGTTTCAGACGCGCCCGGTCGAGCAGGGCTAGCGTCTCCCGGCTGCGGCCGAAATTCTGCATCCCGGCG
>JBBDWW010000072.1:0-1222 GCA_040902645.1 Dongiaceae bacterium
GACCAGCCGCGGAGCGCGCAAGCGTTCCGCGGCGGCGCGGCATGCGCCGTCTGAAGAGGCCGCCAAGGTGGCCGTGTAGGTTCGGAACGGGCCGGCGATATCCGGCGACATTTATAGGCGGGGCCGGTGCAGCCGGCGCCGATCGGCACGCGGGACGGCGCTTCGGGTGCCCGCGCCATTGAGAAACGAACGAGGACCACGATGACAATTTCGTTGACCGGTCGCAAGCGAATCCGCAAGACCTTCGGACGTATTCCGGAAATCACGCGGATGCCGAACCTGATCGAAGTTCAGAAAAGCTCGTACGACGCTTTTCTGCAGATCGGTGTTGCGGCCGACGAACGGCGCATGAGCGGGCTGCAGGAGGTCTTCAACTCCGTATTCCCGATCAAGGATTTTTCGGAGCGCGCCGAGCTGCAGTTCGTGCGCTATGAGCTCGAAGAGCCGAAATACGATGTCGAGGAATGCCAGCAGCGCGGCATGACGTTTGCAGCACCACTTAAGGTGACGCTGCGGCTCGTCGTGTGGGACGTCGACGAGGATACCGGTGCGCGCTCGATCCGCGACATCAAGGAGCAGGACGTTTATATGGGCGACATGCCGTTGATGACGTCGAACGGTACGTTCGTCGTCAACGGCACCGAACGCGTGATCGTCAGCCAGATGCATCGTTCGCCCGGCGTGTTCTTCGATCACGACCGCGGCAAGTCGCACTCCTCGGGCAAGTATCTATTCGCGGCGCGGGTCATCCCCTATCGCGGTTCGTGGCTCGATTTCGAGTTCGATGCCAAGGACATTACCCATGTGCGTATCGACCGTCGCCGCAAACTGCCGGCGACGACGCTCTTGCTCGCGCTGTGGGGATCGCGCGCGGCGGCCAAGATGGCGAAGGGCGAGGATCTCTCGGAAGAGGATCGGCGTTTTGGCGGTATGTCGAACGAGGAAATCCTCGATTTCTTCTACGACAAGGTGACCTTCACCCGCTCGAAGAAGGGCTGGCAGACTGCGTTCGACCCGACGCGCATGCGCGGCGTCAAGCTGATGCACGATTTGGTCGATGCGAAAACCGGCGACGTCGTTGCCGAAGTCGGCACCAAGATGACGCCGCGGACCGCGCGCAAGCTTCAGGAATCCGGGCTCAAGGAAGTGCTCGTGGCGCCGGAGGAACTGTACGGCCGCTACATCGCTTCGGACATGATCAACGAGGCGACCGGCGAAATCT
>JBBDWW010000073.1:0-7832 GCA_040902645.1 Dongiaceae bacterium
CTCGTCAGGCTCATAACCTGAAGGTCGCAGGTTCAAATCCTGCCCCCGCAACCAGTTTCAAGAAAAAGCCCCGTGACCGTCCGGTCCGGGGCTTTTTCGCTGTGCGCGTGCGCAGTGACGCATGCGATCGGATCCGCGCGGGTGTTTTCTCCTATTTCGACTATCGCTGAAATACATCTTGACCGGCGATCGCTCCCGGTTCATTCTATTTCGATGAAACTCGAAAAAGCAGCAAAGCAGCTCGAGTCGTTGGGCAACCCCGTCCGCCTGCAGGTTTACCGCGCTTTGGTGCGGGCCGGCGATGACGGGCTGCCGGTCGGACATCTGCAGGACAAGATCGGAATCGCGGCGTCGACGCTGTCGCATCATCTGAGAAGTTTGATCAATACCGGCCTTATTACGCAGGAACGGCAAGCGACCACGTTGATCTGCCGCGCGAACTTTCCATCGATGGATCAACTGGTCGGCTATCTCGTGAATGAATGCTGTCTGGATGCACGCTGCAATACGGACGGCAAGGCGGCGTAGCGTTCCCGATTGCGTTTTTTTGTCTTGGTAATTCCATGATGCTAGAAATATCGAATGAGGATAAATACATGATCGATGTTGCGAGTTTGCCTGTTGCGGTCATCGGCGCCGGCCCGATCGGTCTGGCAGCCGCCGCCCATCTGGTCGCGCGCGGCATTCCGGTTCGCGTCTATGAAAGCGGCCGGAGTGTCGGCGAGAACATTCGGGACTGGAGTCACGTTCGTATTTTCACCACATGGACGCAGAGTGTCGACACCGCGTCTCGCGCGCTGCTGGAGAAACATGGCTGGCGCATGGCACAGCCGGATGCGCTGCCGACCGGCGGCGATCTGTATGAATCGTATCTGAAACCGCTCGCCGAAACGCCCGAGCTCGTGCCTCATATCGAGATCGGCGCCACGGTCACGGCGATTTCGCGATGGGGAATCGACAAGGTCGGCAGCAAGGATCGCGCGGCGAAACCCTTTCGCCTCGAGATCGCCGGGCATGGCGGCGTTCGGGAAGAGCTGGCGCGCGCGGTGATCGATGCATCCGGGACATGGCAGAATCAAAATCCGTTGGGCGCATCGGGCCTTCCGGCCCGCGGTGAACGCGAGCATCGGGCGTGGATGGCCTACGGCATGCCGGATGTGCTTGGCCGCGACCGTCAAACTTATGCCGGGCGCCGGGTTGTCGTCATTGGCGGCGGATACTCGGCCATCAACGTATTGCTGGATCTCGCCGCGCTCGGCGAGGCCGTACCGGGAACCGTGATTACCTGGGTGGTGCGCGGTACGAATCTCGCACGCATCTATGGCGGGGGCGAGGCCGACGAGCTGCCGGCGCGCGGCGGTCTCGGTCAACGCCTCAAGGAACTCGTGAAACGGAAGGCGATCATGCTCATCACCGGTTTCTCGGCGCAAACCGTCCATTCGACCGCCAATGGCGTCGTCATCGACGGCGAGACATCAGCAGGATCGATGCAGATTCCCGTGGCCGACCGGATCGTGGTGGCGACGGGGCAGCGGCCCGATCTGCAGATGACCCGCGAGCTTCGCCTCGAACTCGATCCGTGGCTGGAAAGTACCAAGGCGCTGGGGCCCCTGATCGATCCCAATCTGCATTCCTGCGGCTCGGTGCCGCCGCATGGACATCGCGAGACCTCGCATCCGGAGCCCGGCTTCTACACGATCGGCGTGAAAAGCTACGGGCGGGCGCCGACCTTCCTGTTGCTGACGGGATATGAACAAGCCCGATCGGTAGCAGCCGCGATCGCCGGCGATATGGTGGCGGCGGATGATGTGCATCTCGACCTGCCGGAAACCGGGATCTGCCAAGACGATGCAGGCGCGGATGGATGTTGCGGGGATCCGGTTGCGGTCGCGCGCCCCTCTTGCTGCGGCGCTGACAAACTGGAACCGGTCGGCGTCGCAGTGTTGGAGCGCGGACAACCGGCGTGAGCCTATTGCGAGATGATCCGGCGAACCGGGTTGCGGTGTCTCCGCGTTTTGTCGTTCCGGCGCTCGGCACTACTCAGATATTGGCCTGGGGCTCGTCGTTCTATCTCCCGGCGGTATTGGCCCAACCTGTTGCCAGCGACACCGGATGGTCGCTGACCTGGGTGGTCGGCGGTCTATCGATCGGCCTGCTGATCGCAGGACTGGCATCGCCTTTTGTCGGTCGCCAGATTCACCGGCGCGGCGGCCGGCCCGTGCTGGCCGCCAGTTCGATATTGTTATCCGCCGGATTGTTCGGCCTCGCGCTGGCACCCAACCTCGCCGTCTTCGTGATGTGCTGGGTCGTGCTGGGTTTTGGAATGAGTGCCGGCCTCTACGACGCCGCGTTCTCCACGCTCGGGCATCTCTTTGGGCGCGCTGCCCGGCATCACATCGCGGTGCTGACGTTGTTCGGCGGCCTTGCGAGCACCGTCTGCTGGCCGCTCTCTGCCTATATGGTCACCGAACTGGGTTGGCGCGGCACCTGTGCTGCCTATGCGCTGGTCCAACTCGCGCTTTGCCTCCCGCTTCTTCTGCTGATTCTCCCGAAGACGGAAGCGGACACTGCGAATCGCGATGAACCCGACATTGCTCCGGTGGACGCGCAGCGGCACAAGTCTGCCGTGATGACTTTCCGATCGTCGCCGGTCTTCCTCTTGCTGGCTGTGACGATCACGATCGGCGCGATGGTGTCGACGGTCGTTTCGGTTCACCTTCTGACCATCCTGCAGGCCCAGGGCATCGCGCTTGCCGTCGCGGTGGCGCTGGGTGCCCTTATCGGGCCGGCGCAGGTCGGCGCCCGATTTATCGAGATCCTGGTCGGCCGGTATCACCATCCGATCTGGACAAAGATCGCGTCCGTCACACTGGTCGCGTTGGGACTAGGCCTTCTGTGGAGCGGCGCCCCCATCGTCTTTCTTGCATTAATATTCTACGGCGCCGGCATTGGCCTCGAATCGATCGCCCGGGCGACGTTGCCGCTCGAGCTCTACGGTTCGCGCGACTATGCGCTCATTGTCGGAAAGATTGCGCGTCCCAGCCTGATCGCCCAGGCGGCGGCGCCGTCGATCGGCGCCTTTCTGATTCAAACGCTCGGCGCTCAGGAATCACTGGCCGCGATCGTCTTGGTCGCCGGCGCGAATGTATTGCTGGCTGCTATTTTGTTCGGGGTAACGCGATCGCCACCGAAGCAGGAGATCGTGCAGAGATTCTAGCGTGCGTCGGATCTCTTCGATTGTCCGGGCTCCAAGAGCCATCGGAACAAACCGAAGGCGGCGAGGGCGCCGATAACCTGCGCCAGAATGAACCAGGGTGCGTCGCCCGGCCGGATCCCGGCAAAGGTATCGGTGAGGCTGCGCGCGATGGTAACGGCGGGGTTTGCAAACGATGTGGAGGCAGTGAACCAGTAGCCCGCCATGATGAACAGGCCGACGGCGAACGGGATAAAGTCCGGCCGGAAGCGCCGGCAACCGAGAATGACCGCGATCAGTCCGAACGTGGCAATGGCTTCGGACAACATCTGGCTCAAGCCATGCCGGTCATGCCCGGAAAACTGAACCAGCGGCAGATCGAACATGGCATGGGCCGTCAGCGTGCCCAGAACGCCGCCGACAATCTGAGCCGGCACGAACATCGTGAAATCGACTTTGCTCAAGCTGCGATCCAGCAGGAAGACGAGGGAAACCGCCGGATTGAAATGAGCGCCCGAGATCGGTCCGAAGATCGCGATCAGCACGACCAATATGGCGCCCGTCGCGATGGTGTTGCCGAGCAGCGCAATAGCGGCATTCTCGGGCGAGAGAGTGGCCCCCATGATCCCCGAGCCGACAACGGTTGCCACCAACAGCCAGCTTCCGAGGAACTCGGCGGCGATGCGACGGCTCAGGGCGAAATCAGTCATGCCCGGTCTGCGGTGCTCGGAAAGAACTAGGCCGATTCGGGCAAATTCCGCCCGATCTCGTCGAGCCGGTTCTGCAGGCTCAGTTTGTCGAGCGACGCGATCGGGAGGCTGACGAAGATGCGGATCCGATTGCTCAGCATGCGATAGGTGTCGGTGAAGGCGAGTCTCCGTACCGCTTCCATCCCCTCGACCGAAGCTGGATCGGGCAAACCCCAATGCGCCGTCATGGGCTGGCCCGGCCAGATCGGGCAGATTTCGTTCGCCGCGTTGTCGCAAACCGTGAAAACGAAATCCAGTTCCGGGGCATTGCCACCGGCGAACTCGTCCCAGCTTTTGGATCGCAGCTTTTCGGTCGGGTGATTCAACTTCTTCAGGAGATCGATGGCGAACGGGTGAACCGCGCCTTTGGGGTGGCTCCCGGCACTGAATGAATGGAAGCGGCCGGCACCTTCGCGATCGAGAATGCTTTCGGCCAGAATGCTGCGGGCCGAATTGCCGGTGCAAAGAAAAAGCACATTGAAATGCCCATGCATCGTCAGTCACTCCTGGTCGGCGATACGCGCGCTTGGTGTCAGGGGCAGCAGGCGGGGCTCGCGGCGGCGACAAGCTGCGCGCAGATCTGCGGTTGCCCGCGGCAGCAATCGTTGATGAGAAAACCGAGTAAATCCCGCACGCCATCGGCATCGGCGCTATAGAGGATGGTCCGGCCCTGCCGATTGGATGCGATGAGGCCGGCATGGCTCAAAATTGTGAGATGGGCCGAGAGCGTACTTTGCGGAACCGCCAGCGTTCGCGCGAGATCGCCCGCCGGCATGGCATTCGGGAACTCCCGAATCAGGCGTCGGAAGATGTCTAGGCGGGTTTCCTGGCCAAGCGCGGCGAGCGCGTCGAGGGCTTGTGTCTTTTTCATATTTCCAGAATTATAGATTGATTGAGTTTCGTCAATGGACAGATTTATGACGATCCGCGGGGGGGCGGAGAGGGCCCGTCGGCAAGCCTTCCCAAACGTCTACCGGTCCTAGTCCTCGACGATATCTTCCTTCCATAGATCGGGCCGCTCGCGGATGAACCGCTCGACCAGCGCGATACAGTCGGGATCGTCGAGCACGACGACCTCGACGCCGACGCGTTCGAGGAACTCGACATTGCCCGGAAAATTCTGCGTCTCGCCGATGACGAGACGGGGCACCGAGAACTGGGTGATCGCGCCGGCACACATCATGCACGGGCTCAAAGTCGTATAGAGCGTGAGCCCCTTGTAGTTCCGGCGACGCCCGAGCCGACGCAGGCAGTCCATCTCGCCATGCGCGATCGGATCACCTTCCTGGACGCGCCTGTTGCGCCCGGAGGAGAGCAGCTTGTCGCCCTCGGCGACGACGGAGCCGACCGGCACGCCGCCTTCGTCGTAACCCTTGCGGGCTTCGACCAGCGCCGCCTTCATCATGACGCGGTCGGTCTCCGTCGCAATTCCCTTCGGCATAACAATCACCTTTCAATGTCTGAATGGTAACGCCGGCTCTATCGCCCCTGCCAGGGGCCGAACGATACCGGATAAATTTCGTCGATCGGCGCGCCCCGATAGTGATAGTCGGGGAAATGACGCCAGGCCTCATCGCTCGCCGCACGGATATCCGCCAGCAGTTTGGCTTCATCCCACGCGGCGACGCGCCCGCCATTGACCACGGTCTTGCCGTTGACGATCACCGTGTCGACGAGATCGCCGTCGCCGCAATGCACGAACGCCTTGATCGGATCGAGGAACGGTCCGATGCGCAGTCGCTGCAGATTGGCGATGACGATGTCGGCTTTCGCACCCGCGGCGAGATGCCCGAGATCCTCGCGGCGCAGCGCCTTGGCGCCACCCAGCGTGGCCGCATTGAACACATCGCGGGTCTTGGCGGTCTCGAAGCGGCGGTCGGTGACCTTGCTCAGCATCGACACGAGCTTCAGCTCGGCGACGATATCCTGCGGATAGGAATCGGTGCCGATGGTCATGTTGACGCCGTTGTTCAGGTAACGTTGGAACGATTCCATTGTAACCCCGCGGCGCGCGAAAACGGCCGGCGAATGGGCGACGCTGGCGCCGCTTTCGCCGAGGAGTTTCAGATCGTCGTCAGGGGCATAGCCGGTGGTGCTGTGACCGCCGATATAGATGCAGTGCCCGAGGATCACTTCGGGCCCGAGGAAGCCCATATCATAAAGATACTGGATCGGCGTTTTGCCGGTCTCCCGCACGGTCTGGTGGAATTCCATCAGCGTTTCGGCGAGGTGGGTCGTGATCCCGCAGCCGAGTTGCTTGGCCGCCTCTTTGGTGCGTTTCAGAATGGCGGGCGTCGAGGTCCAAAACTCGAACGGCACCAGGATGCCTTTGAACAGGCCGCCGTTCCTGCCGTCATTATCCTGGATAAAGCGAACCGAGCGCTCGATCCCCTCAAGGCCCGCCTTTTCGTCCCATTCGGTATGATAGTGACCGTCGGCATCGAAATGATGACTGGCACCGGCGAATCCGGGCGAGGAATAAAAGCGCAGGCCGAGTTCGCCGGCGAGATCGATCATGCGGCCGGGATTGTCGCCAAACTCGCCGCCCAGCTCAACGACTGTCGTCGAGCCGTAGCGCAGCATCGATGCCAGGCTGAAACGCGTATTGGCGTCCATATCGCTGAATTGGTTCATTGACGCGCCGCCGCGCCCGCGCGTCGGGACGTAGTTCATGAACCCGGAACGGAACACGTCCCAGCGCCCTTCATCGAGGATCATGCGATCGCCGGCCATCGCGCCGGCATGGGCGTGCGTGTTGATCAGGCCAGGCATCACCAGATTCTGCGATGCATCGATATCGGCATCGACAGGTCCGTCATAGCTCTTGCCGACATGCACGATGCTGTCGCCCCGATAGACGACGACGCCGTCTTTCAGAATGCGATGTTCCTTCCCGTCATACGCAACGATCCATCCGCCGCGAATCTTCGTCGTGGATCCGCTGTCGCCAGCCTTGGTTGCATTCATCGTTTTCTCCCCGTCGATCCGTTTCCTCGTCGCCGCGACTATTGGACGAAGTCATTGTCATCCCGACTTCGCTGTTTGCGATCGCGCCATCCCGCGCCGGTATATTGCAGCCCGCCGGGGATCGCGCATAATCGTCGGCGAGCAAGGTTGGCTCCGATCCGGAGACGAAGCAACAGATGACGACAACAGCGATGCGCGCTGACATCGTTTTTCGCGGTGCGCGTCTGATCGACGGTACCGGCGGCCCGTCGCAATTGGGCGACCTTGCCGTGGTCGACGAACGCATTGCGGCCATCGGCGATCTGCGCGGCTGGTCCGCGTCGGTCGAGATCGACGCCAGCGGCCGGGCGCTGGCGCCGGGCTTCATCGATTCCCACACGCACGATGATCGCGCGCTCCTGTCGGCGCCGCTGATGAAGCCGAAGGTCAGCCAGGGCGTCACCACCGTCGTCGTTGGAAATTGCGGACTCAGCGTTGCGCCTTTGCGGGGCAAGGCACCCAATCTTGCCGAGTTCGGTGTGTTCGGCGAGGGCGACGATCACTGGTTTGCCGACTTCGGCGACTATATTCGCGCGCTGAAGAAGGATCCCCCTGCGACGAACGCGGCATGCCTTGTCGGGCATTCGACCTTGCGCGCCTCGGCGATGGAATCGCTGGACCGCCCGGCCAATGACCGCGAGATCGTGGCGATGCGCGAAGAACTCGGCCGGGCGCTCGAAGCCGGCGCCATGGGGCTCAGCACCTGCATGGCCGACGATGCCGCCCGCGCGGCACCGACCGCGGAGATTGAAGCGATCGGCGAGGTCCTGGCCGCCCATCGTGCCTTCTACTGCACGCACCTGCGGAACGAGGCGGACACCGTCATCGAGGCGCTCGAGGAAGCGTTCGTCATCGGCCAGTCCTGTCATGCGCCGGTGCAGGTT
>JBBDWW010000074.1:0-7828 GCA_040902645.1 Dongiaceae bacterium
TGACCATCTCGCCGACCAGCTTGGACGGGATTTCGCTTTCGCCCAGACTTTCGAGCCGCCGCACGATGCCGTTGACCACGCGATCGACGCGGTCGGGCTCGACCGGCCGCTTGCGCAGCGCGATCTGGATCGAGCGCATCAGTTTGTCGCGCTCGAACGGTTCGCGACGGCCATTGCCCTTCACCACCGTGAGCTCGCGCAACTGGATGCGCTCGAAGGTGGTGAACCGGGCCCCGCAATTGAGGCACTGACGGCGCCGCCGGATGGCGGAATTGTCATCCGTCGGCCGTGAGTCTTTCACTTGCGTATCTTCATTGCCGCAGAACGGACAGCGCATTCGCTTTCCCCCGAGTGCCGACGCGAGTAGCGATCAGCGAAGGTCCGGATAAACCGGAAACCGGTGACAGAGTTCGATGACGTCGGCAGCGACAGCCTTTTCCGTCTTGCCGTTGTCCTCAGGCGAGGCCGCCAAACCATCCAGCACCCGCAGGATCAGCTCGCCGACCGTGCAGAATTCGTCCTTGCCGAAGCCGCGCGTGGTCGCCGCCGGCGTACCGAGCCTGATGCCCGACGTCACCATCGGTTTTTCCGGATCGAACGGGATGCCGTTCTTGTTGCAGGTGATGCGCGCACGATCGAGGCTGTGTTCGGCCGCCTTGCCGGTCAGCTTCTTCGACCGCAGATCGACCAGCATCAGATGATTGTCGGTGCCGCCGGTGGTGATCGCGAGCCCGCCTTTGACCAGCGTTTCCGCCAGCATCTTTGCGTTCTCGACCACCGCCTTCGCATAGGTCTTGAACTCGGGCCGCAACGCCTCGCCGAACGCAACGGCCTTGGCGGCGATCACATGCATCAGCGGCCCGCCCTGCAGGCCCGGGAACACCGCCGAATTGATCTTCTTCCCGAGATCCTCGTCGTTCGAGAGGATCATGCCGCCGCGCGGACCGCGCAGCGTCTTGTGCGTCGTCGTCGTGACGACATGGGCGTGCGGCAACGGACTAGGATGGATGCCGGCGGCCACCAATCCCGCAAAGTGCGCCATGTCGACGAAGAAATAGGCGCCGATCGAATCCGCGATCTTGCGGAACCGCTCGAAATCCCAGTAGCGCGGATAGGCCGACCCGCCGGCGAGGATCAGCTTCGGCTTATGTTCCTTTGCGAGACGTTCGACCTCGTCCATGTCGATGCGCTGGTCCTCGCGCCGCACGGTGTACGGCGCGACCTTGAACCATTTGCCCGACTGGTTGGCGGGCGAGCCGTGCGTGAGATGCCCGCCGGCCGCAAGATCGAGACCCATGAACGTGTCGCCGGGCTGCAGCAGCGCGAAGAACACCGCCTGATTGGCCTGCGCGCCGGAATGCGGCTGCACATTGGCGAAGGCGCAGCCGAACAATTTCTTTGCGCGCTCGATCGCGAGATTTTCAGCGAGGTCGACATACTCGCAACCGCCGTAATAGCGCCGGCCGGGATAGCCTTCGGCATATTTGTTGGTCAGCACCGAACCCTGCGCCTGCAGCACGGCGAGCGAAACGATGTTCTCCGAGGCGATCAGTTCGATCTGGTCCTGCTGGCGGCGCAATTCCTTGCCGATCGACGCATAGACATCGGGATCGCGCTCCGAAAGCGGCGCGGTAAAGAATCCGGGTAGAACGGTCGAGGTATCGGCAGGCGCCATGGGTTTTCTGCGTCCTTTTTTCTTAAGCGCGATCAGTGAGCGTCTTGTGCAGCGAGCGAGGGCGACAACTTGGCGACGCGGCGCCGGTGGCGACCGCCCTCGAATTCCGTGGTGAGAAACACGCGCAACGCACAGCGCGCGGTTTCCGGTCCGATGAGCCGCGCACCGAGTGCGAGCACATTGGCATCGTTATGCTGGCGGGCCAGCCTTGCACTGGTCTCATCGTGGCAAACGGCGGCCCGGACATGCGGATGCCGATTGGCGGCAATCGCAATCCCGATGCCGGTGCCGCAGACCAGGAGACCGCGCCCGGCCCGCCCGGCCGCCAGCGCCTCGGCGAGGCGGTCGGCGAAATCGGGATAGTCGACGCTGTCGGGCCCGTCGGTGCCAAGGTCGAGCACGTCATGCTCAAGCGCCGTCAGCTCGGATTTCAGCGCCTCTTTCAGCGCAAATCCGGCATGGTCGGCGGCAATGGCGATCGTGTCGCGCGGCATCGACCCGCTCCTCGTGGCACCGGCAAACCCCGGCTTGGTCCCGAGCAACCATATATCGCGAAGCGGGGCCCGCCCGCCACAACTTATACCCAAAACGGCGCTTCGGCGGGTGTCACCAGGCGGGTCGCCGGCCGCCGGAAAGGGCCGGCCGGCCACGGTCCAAAAGAAACAGCCCGGTACGGTTTCCCGCCCGGGCCGTCTCGAAACCTGCAATTCCCGAGGGAATTACATTTCGGCGTAGGTACCGTCCTTGAAGACGTACCAGACATAGGCCGACGCCGTCAGGTCGCCCTTCTCGTCGAAGCCGATCGTGCCGACGACCGTATCCCAGTCATGCTTGCGCAGTTGCGCGGCAACGGCATCCGAGTTGGTCGTGCCGGCTTCGTTAGCCGCCGCCGCCCAGACCTGGATCGCCGCATAGGTCGAAAGGGTGTAACCCTCCGGCTCGAACCCGCCTTCGCGGATCTTCGCCACGACTTCGGCCGCAGACGGCAGATTGCGGGCTTCCGCCGCATTCGAGAACATCACGCCTTCGGCCGCATCGCCGGCGATCGAGACGAACTCGGCCGTATTGAGCGAGTCCGGACCGATCATCAGCGCATCGAGACCCTGCTCGCGGGCCTGGCGAATGATCAGTGCGCCTTCAGTGTGATAGCCGCCGAGATAAATGACGTCGATATTCGCCGCCTTCATCTTGGTAACGAGCGCGGTGTAATCCTGCTCGCCGGCCGTGTAGGCCTCGTAGAGGGCTTCCTGCAGGCCTGCCCCGTTCATCTGTTCCTTCGTCAGATCGGCGATGCCTTTGCCGTAGGTCGATTTGTCGTGAATGATCGCGACGTTCTTGCCGGCGAAGTTCGTGGCAATCCAGGGGCCTGCGAACTGGCCCTGCTGGTCATCACGGCCGCAGGTGCGGAAAATCGTTTCGACGCCCTTTTCCGCCGGGCCTTCGGTGAAGGCCGGGTTGGTCGACGCGGGGCTCATCTGCAGGATTTCCTCGTCGATATAAACGTCGGAAGCCGGGATCGACGAGCCCGAGCAGAAATGCCCGGCCACGAAGATGACGCCCTTCGAGACGAAGTCGTTGGCAACCGCGGTCGCCTGCTTGGGATCGCAGGCATCGTCGCCGACTTCGAGCACGAGATTCTCGCCGAGCACGCCGCCCGCTGCATTGATGTCGGCAACGGCCGCTTCGGCGCCACGCTGCATCTGCGCACCGAACGCGGCGTAATCGCCCGTCATCGGTCCCGCGGTCGCAACCGTAATGTCCGCTGCCGCATTGCCGGCCCCGATGGCAGTCGCGGCAACGATCGCCGCCGCCAGTGTAAGACCGTATTTTCGCATTTGGTTTTCTCCCTGCGTTTGTAAGGGTTGCCGTCGCAACGATACGACGTGCATCTCGCCCAACCCCCGCTGCTTTGAGGGGGATCGGCCGGTATCGGAGCCTCAATCGATCATGGCGTCAATAGTGTTGATTACCACTCGAAAGCGGCATTTGAGGTATATTGCTAGCTATTTCAACGAGTTAACCTGACTGCCGGTCGCGCCAGCCGAACAGTCCGGCGCGTTCGTAAAGCCACGGATACTGGTTCACCATCTGACGTGCCTTGGTCACCCGGTAGGCGAACAGCGCGATCGCGATCAGGATGATCGCATTCATCACATAACCGGCGAATGCCGTATCGAACCGCGGCGCCTCGCTCGATACGAAACTCGCGACGATGAACGCGCCGTCGAACAGCGCATAGCTGAGGAATTGCGACGCAAGCGCCAAGAGCGCGCCGTAGAGGATATTGTGCCACCAGGCGCCCCATGACTGCGCGATCGCCTGCCCCATCATGAACGCGGCACCGCCGGAAAGGACTACGGTCGCGCCGATGAAGACGGACACCGTGGTACCGAGCAGCAGTTCGATATCCATGTCGCGGCGCTCCCGGCTCAGTGACCACCCTCGAGATACGCGGCGCGAACTTCGGCATTGTCGAGAAGTTCCCGGCCGGTCCCCGAGAGGGCAATCTTGCCATTCATCATCACATAGCCGCGATGCGCGAGGCGCAGCGCGTGAAACGCATTCTGTTCCACGAGGAAGACCGTCACGCGATCGCGTTCGTTGACCTCGCGGATGACGCGGAAGATCTGCTTGACGATCATCGGCGCGAGACCAAGCGAGGGTTCGTCGAGCAACAGCAGCCGCGGCCGGCTCATCAGGGCGCGGCCGATCGCCAGCATCTGCTGTTCGCCGCCCGAAAGCGTGCCGCCGCGCTGCCGCTGGCGCTCTTTCAGGATGGGAAACAGTTCGTAGACGCGATCGAGATCCTCGCTGAAATGCGCCGGATCGGTAGTCAGCGCGCCCATCTGCAGGTTTTCGAGTACCGTCATCCGCGCGAAGATGCGGCGGCCCTCGGGCGCGTGCGCAATGCCGCGCTGCATGATCTGGTAAGTCGGCATGCCGGTCACGTCTTCGCCCTCGACCAGGATCTGGCCCTCGCGCGGGCGCGGATTGCCGCAGATGGTCATGAGCAGCGTCGACTTGCCGGCGCCGTTGGCGCCGATCAGGGTCACGATCTCGCCGGTCTGAACGTCGATATCGACACCCTTCAGCGCCTCGATGTTCCCATAGAAGGTATGGACGCCGCGGGCGGCGAGCATGAGCGCGCTCACGACAGCACCCCGGGAATGTCCTGTTTCACCACGTCCGGCAGATCCTCGTCTTCGCCGAGATAGGCGCGGATCACGTTCGGATCGCTGCGCACTGCCGCGGGCGGACCGTCGGCGATCTTGCGGCCGTAATCGAGCACGACGATATGGTCGGAGATCTTCATGACGACGCTCATGTCGTGCTCGATCAGCAGCACCGCCGTATTCTCTTCGTCGCGGATCCAAATCAGCAGTTCGTTGAGTTCGCCGGACTCGCGCGGGTTGAGGCCCGCCGCCGGTTCGTCGAGACAGAGCAGCAGCGGATCGATGCACATCGCACGCGCAATCTCGAGCCGGCGCTGCGCACCGTAGGGCAGGCTGCCGGCGGGGCCGTCCGCCTGCGCCACGAGACCGATCTTCTCGAGCCAGCGCCGCGCCTTCTCGACCGCCTCGTCCTCGGCGGCGCGATAGCGCTTGAGGCCGAGAATACCGAACAGCGAAAAGCCCGAAGCGCGCATCAAACGGTTATGCTGCGCCACCACCAGGTTCTCGAGCACCGACATCGCCGGGAACAGCCTTATGTTCTGGAACGTGCGCGCGATCTTCGCGTCTTTCGCGATGCGAAACCCTTCCATCTGCTCGAGCATCATCGGCCCGGCCGGATGATGCAGCATCAGGCGACCGACCGTCGGTTTGTAGAATCCGGTCAGGCAGTTGAAGACCGTGGTCTTGCCCGCACCGTTCGGGCCGATGATGCCGGTGATCTGCCGGTCAGCCGCCTCGAACGAGACTTCGTCGATTGCAACGAGCCCGCCGAAGCGCATCGTCAGATGCTCGACCGAGAGCAGCGGCCGGATCGCCGACGCCGCAGGCGCAACGTTCGCAGCCAACGCAGCGCTCATCCGCTGCCCTCGCTGGCCATGGCGCGATCGCGCCGATCGAGCGCCGCCTTGCCGTGCAGCAGCACGGTCGGATCGCGATGCGCGAGCAGGCCGCGCGGGCGCCAGATCATGATCAGGACCATGCCGGCGCCGAAGGCGATCATGCGGAAATCGGCCAGCTCGCGGAACACTTCAGGCAGACCGATCAATATGGTTGAGGCCAGCACGACACCGAGCTGACTGCCGAGCCCGCCCAGCACCACAATTGCCAGGATGACGGCGGACTCGATGAAGGTGAAGCTTTCCGGGCTGATGAAGCCCTGGCGGGTGGCGAAGAACGCGCCGCCGAAACCGCCGATCATCGCGCCGATGGAAAACGCCGTGAGCTTGGTATTGCGCGGATTGATGCCGAGTGCGCGACAGGCGGTTTCGTCCTCGCGCAACGCTTCCCACGCGCGCCCGATCGGCAGGCGCCGCAGCCGCAGCGTGAAGGCGCAGACGACCATCGAGAGGATGAGGATGATGTAATAGAGATAGACGATTCGATGCAGCGGCGCGAACTCGAGATTGATATCGAAGGTCGACTGCAGGATCGGTCCGACGACGCTGTGGAAGGTTTCGGTGCCCTCGGGGCTCTCGCGCTCGAACGGCAGGCCGAGGAACGACGGCCGCGGGATGTCGCGAATGCCGTCCGGTCCGCCGGTGAACCACCACCAGTTTATCAGGATCACGCGAATCATCTCGCCGAATCCGAGCGTCACAATGGCCAGATAGTCGCCTCGCAATCGGAGCACGGGGAAGCCGAGCACGATGCCGAAGAACGCCGACATCGCGCCAGCGAGCGGCAGGCAGGCCCAGAAGCTCCAGTCGAAATAATGCGCAAACAGCGCATAGGAGTACGCGCCGACCGCATAGAACGCGACATAGCCAAGATCGAGCAGACCCGCGAGCCCGACCACGACATTGAGACCCCAGCCGAGCATGCAGTAGGTGAGTACCAGAATGCCCATGTCGACGATGCGTCGTTCCGGGAACAGGATCGGCAACAGAACCGCAAGCAGGATCATCAGTCCCGCCGCATAGCGGCTGTATTTCTGCGTGCGCGCCGACACCGCGTCCATGACACCGCCGCTGCGGGGCGCCGGCGCGCCGCCGCGACGCTGTACGACGAGCGCACGCAGGGCGAAGCCGACGGCAGTCAGGCCGAAGACCCAGTCGACGATCTTGTTGCTGAACGGCAGCAGCGACATATCGCGCTCGCCGCCGATCAGCGTCGAGCCTATGACGGCAACCGCGATTGCGACACTGCCGATCAGAACCGGCATCGCCATACCCGCACGCAGCATCTGCATACCGGCGCGACCGAACGCGACAACAAGTGCGGCGACAAAGACGTCGTCGTAACGGGTGATGAACCGCAGGCCCTGCGGATCGTCGATCGTTTCGATGCCGATCAACTGGCTGCCCAGCAGGAATACGATGATCCCGCTGATAATCATGTCCTTGGCTATGCGGCCGCCGAGCGATTTCGGCTCGCGTGCGATCGTGGCGATCACTCCGGCCATGCGTCAGACCTTCTCGATCTCGGGTTTGCCGAGCAATCCGGTCGGCCGGAAGATCAGCACCAGAATGAGAATGGCGAACACCGCCACATCCTTGTATTCGACGGTGAAATAACCCGACCAGAAGGCTTCGATCAACCCGATCAGAAGGCCGCCCAGCATGGCGCCCGGAATCGATCCGATGCCGCCGAGGACCGCTGCGGTGAACGCCTTGATGCCGGCAAGAAATCCGATGAAGAAATCGACGACGCCGTAATAGAGGGTCACCATCAGGCCGGCCACGCCCGCAAGCGAGGCGCCGATGATGAACGTGATCGAGATCGTCCGGTCCACATTGACGCCGAGCAGCGCCGCCATTTTCTGATCCTGCTCGCACGCGCGCTGCTGGCGACCGAGCGCGGTGCGGGTAATCAGCAGCGTGAACACGATCATCAGGGCTACGGTCAGCAGCACGATGAAGATCTGCAGATAGCCAAGCTGAACGGTGAACCCCGCATCCGGCGCCGAAAGGACGAACCCGCCCTTGATCAGCGGCTGCAGCGGCTTGTTGCGGGCGCCCTGCGCGAGCTGCACATAGTTCTG
>JBBDWW010000075.1:0-1213 GCA_040902645.1 Dongiaceae bacterium
CGCGAGTTCCTTCGGCGTCGTGACATACATCAAGCCGGTCATCACCATGACGCCGCCCAGCAACAACAACGTAAGCGCGCGAAAGCCCAGCGAGCGGCGCAGCACACGATGATAGCGCTTGCGCAGCCCGTCGAAGACCCGGTTCACCAGACGGACGAAGCGGTTGTCGCCGCTGTGCGAGGTCAGCAGGCGCGAACACATCATCGGCGACAAAGTCAGCGAGACGACGCCCGAGACGACGACCGCGCCCGCCAGCGTGAACGCGAATTCCTGGAACAACGCGCCGGTCAGGCCCGACACGAATCCGATCGGCGCATAGACCGCGACCAGCGTCAGCGTCATCGAGATGATCGGACCGGTGATCTCGCGCGCACCTTTGAGCGACGCCTCGTAGGGCGACATGCCTTCTTCGATATGGCGATAGACGTTTTCGACCACCACGATCGAATCGTCGACGACCAGCCCGATCGCCAGCACCAGGGCGAGCAGCGTCAGCAGATTGATCGAATAACCCATCGCCAACACGAGGATCATCACCCCGATCAGCGACAGCGGGATGGTGACGATCGGGATCGCGGTCGACCGCACGTTGCCGAGGAACAGGAAGATCACGACGATGACGATGATCGCCGCTTCGCCGAGCGTGGTGACGACCTCGCGGATCGAGGCGCGGATGAACTTGGTCGAATCCCAGGCGATCGTCGCCTCGAGACCTTCCGGCAGCTCGGCCTGGATCTCGGGGAAGATATCGCGGACGCCGCCGATGACGGTCAGCGGGTTGGAGGTCGGCGTCACATAGACGCCAATGAACACGCCTTTCAGTCCGTTGAATACCGAGGTGGAATCGACGCTCTGCGGGCCCAATTCGATTTTCGCGATATGGCCGAGGCGGATCAGCGAATCGCCGCGCGTTGCCACGACAAGCTGCGCGAAGGCCTCGGCGCTCTTGAGCGAGGTCTCGGCATTGATGCCGGTTTCGACGAAATCGCCTTTGATCTGTCCGGCGGCGGAGGTGAAATTGTTGAGGTTGAGCGCGATCTGAACGTCGTTCGGCGTCACGCCGAGCGCCGCCATCTTGTTCGGATCGAGCCAGATCCGCATCGCGAAGGTCTGGCCGCCGAGAATCTGCGCCTGGGCGACGCCGGTCACGGTCTGCAGCTTCGGCTGCACGATGCGCGTCAGATAGTCGGTGATCTGCGACGAGCTCATCATG
>JBBDWW010000076.1:0-1210 GCA_040902645.1 Dongiaceae bacterium
GAACCCTGCCAGCCCTGCACCCAGACGCAACGCATCTCCGGCTTGACTTCGCAATGGCCGTTCTCGCGCACGCCGCCGCAGGGGCCGTTGCGCAAATTCTTCGGGCAGTTCATCGGACAGGACATGCCGGTCGAGGACAGCACGCAGCGCCCGCACATCTGGCAGTCGAAGAGGAACCCCTTGACGTTGCGCTCGACGAAGGCGACCGGCTTCTCCAGCTGCTGCCAGCCGATCCGGCGCAACAAGGGTGATGCAAACACGAGCGTGCGCTCGAACAGCGCATAAACCCGTTCGAGGCCGCCCGCATGCCGCACCGACCAGAGCCGGACCGTGTACATGGATTTCCCGATCGCCTTTCGCGTCTGTTCCGGTTGTCGCGTCAGGCGGCGCGCCGGGCGAGAAGGCCCGATTCGGCGATCACGTCGGCGGCGGCCTGTTCGCCGCGCGGCGCCATCAGATGCGCGCCGGCGACGCCGGGGATGTCCGTCAGCTCGTGCAAGAGCTCGATGCAGATCTTCCGTCCTTCGGCAGCCTGATCCTGCGCCTTCTCGAGCCGCGCGATCAGCGCGTCGGGTACATGCACGCCGTGCAGATTCTCGTTCATCCAGCGCCCGCCTTTGGCCGAGGCAATCGGCCCGATGCCAACCAGGACGAAGATCCGATCGGGAATGTTGTGATCGGCGAGCGCTGTCATGTAGCGGCGCAAGAGCGCCATATCGAAGCAGTATTGCGTCTGGATGAAATCGGCGCCGCTATCGATCTTGGCCAGCAGCCCATCCGGCTTCCATTTCGCATCGGGCTCGCGCGGACTGTCGGCCGCGCCGAGAAAGAGACGCGGCGCCGGTTCGATCTTGCGCCCGCTCGGGAACGCGCCGGTGTCGCGCATCGTGCGCGTCATCGTCAGGAACTGTTGTCCGTCGATATCGTGCACCGGTTTCGCATCGGGCTGGTCGCCGCCCTTCGGATCGTCGCCATAGAGCGAGAGAATGTTCGGAATGCCGAGCGCGACGGCGCCGATCAGATCGCCCTGCATCGCGATGCGGTTGCGATCGCGCATGGTGAATTGCAGCACCGGCTCGATCCCCTCGCGCGCGAGGATCGCCGCGGCCGGCAGCGCACCCATATGCGCCCGCGCGCCGGCGGCATCGGTCACGTTGACCGCATCGGCCAGCCCCTTGAGGCAGCCGGCCTTGCGCAGCACCGCGTCGGC
>JBBDWW010000077.1:0-1199 GCA_040902645.1 Dongiaceae bacterium
CCTTCGCGTTGTCCATCCAGTTCGAGTGAAACTGGCTCGGAACATCGATGGAATTAAGACCGCGCGTGCGCTTCAGGTGCGCGGCAAGATCGCCGTAGTCGACCGGCCTGTTCATACAGACGTTAAACAGCTGGCGCGTGGCACGCGGGTTGTCGATCGCCTTCAGGATCGCCGATACCAGATCGTCGACGTGGACGAAGTTGCGCTTCAGCGGCTTGCCGTCGGCGTCGCGAAGCAGCGGCACCGTGCCGTCGCGCTGATAACGTTCCGCGTCCGCCTTCGGCACCATCGTCTTCCAGTCCGGTCCGCCGAAGACGTCGTCACCGAACGAAAGCGTGTATTTGAAGTCGTCTTTTTCCATGATCCACGGCGCCCGCAGGCAGCAACCGTTGGTGCCGTACTGAATGCCGAATTGCTCCAGCATCACCTCTTCCAGCACCTTCGAGAGCGCGTAGCACCCCGGATACGCCATGTGCGGCGTCTTTTCGGTGAGTGGCCCGTCGTGACGATAATGGAAGTGACCCACCCCGGCGTCGCCGCCGATCAGGATGAACTGGCGCGCGCTTTCGCTGGTGCGGAATTCCTCGAGCAGCCAGAAGAGGCCGCGGACGGTCACGTCCATGACCTCGTCGGGAGTCTCCTTGCAGGTGGCGAGGTGAACGATGTGAGTGGCGCCGGCGACGGCGGCGACCGCGACGTCGCGCTCGGCGATCGATCCGCGAACGACCTCGACGCGATCGCCCTCATCAATCAGACGATTGTGACAAAGGGCGCGAATGCGGGCGCCAGAGAAGCGCTTTTCTTCCAGCAGCCGAGCGATCAGATTCCGCCCGACCTTGCCGGTCGCGCCGGTCACAAGGATCAGCATTCGTTTCCTCCCGGTCGCTACCTAATATCTCTGAGGGCCGCCCGTCAATGGCAATTTATCGTACGAAAGCCAATTCTGCGGGATTTGGCAAGGCGGCCCTTCCCTGGGCAGGCCACTCCCCGTTTCCATCTGTATCGCATTGCTGCACCGCGCCACGGACCACAGGCTGATAACGTGCAAGACAGGATTTCCCCGATGTTGCGGTCGCCTGACGCGCCGCTGGCACCCGTTTCGTCTGACATTCGATTGACGCCGATGCGGGGCCTGCGTAAATGCAATGATCGTTTTCCCGCATGGGCAGCGGGAAAGCGCACCGGCGTGAAGAGCGGAC
>JBBDWW010000078.1:0-7652 GCA_040902645.1 Dongiaceae bacterium
CAGGCAGTAGTTAGGGCGGATGAGCCGTCCCGTCCATATCATCGGTGCCGGTCTGGCCGGCAGCGAAGCAGCCTGGCAGTTGGCCGGCGCCGGCGTGCCGGTCGTCCTGCATGAGATGCGACCGGTGCGTGGAACCGAGGCGCACAAGACCGGCGACTGCGCCGAACTCGTCTGTTCGAACTCGTTCCGGTCCGACGATCGGAGCTACAACGCGGTCGGTCTCCTGCATGAAGAGATGCGCCGGGCCGGATCGCTGATCATGGCCGCCGCCGATACCAACAAGCTGCCGGCGGGCGGCGCGCTGGCAGTCGATCGCGACGGGTTTGCCGCCGACGTAACCGCGCGCCTCTTAGGCCATCCGCGGATCCGCATCGAGCGCGGCGAAGTCGAAGGCCTGCCACCGGCCGACTGGGATGCGACGATCATTGCGACCGGCCCACTCACCGCGCCCGGGCTGGCCGCTGCGATCCGCAACCTGACCGGCGAGGCCGACCTCGCGTTTTTCGACGCGATCGCGCCGATCGTCCATCGCGATAGCATCGACATGGATATCGCCTGGTTCCAGTCGCGCTACGACAAGGAGGGACCGGGCGGCGGTACCGCCGACTATATCAACTGCCCGTTCGACCAGTCGCAATACGAAGCCTTTCTTGACGCGCTATTGGCGGGCGACAAGACCGAGTTTCGCGAATGGGAGAAGGACACGCCCTATTTCGACGGCTGTCTGCCGATTGAGATCATGGCGGCGCGCGGCCGCGATACGCTGCGCTGGGGACCGATGAAGCCGGTTGGCCTCACCAATCCGCGTACCGGCCACCGTGCCTGGGCCGTCGCGCAACTCCGGCAGGACAATGCGCTCGGCACGCTGTTCAATATGGTCGGCTTCCAGACCAAACTGAAACATGCCGAACAAGTGCGCGTCTTTCGCAGCATTCCCGGCTTGGAGAAAGCGGAGTTCGCCCGGCTTGGCGGCCTGCATCGCAACACATTCCTGAACAGCCCGCGTTTGCTGGACGCGCAATTGCGGCTCGCGGCCGAGCCGCGGTTGCGCTTCGCCGGGCAGATCACCGGCGTCGAAGGCTATGTCGAAAGTGCCGCGATCGGTCTGCTCGCGGGGCGCTTCGCGGTGGCCGAACGGCACGGGCTGTCGGAGGATGCGCCGCCAGCGACGACCGCGCTCGGTGCGCTGCTGCACCACATCACGGGAGGTGCCGCAGCTGAGAGTTTCCAACCGATGAATATCAATTTCGGTCTATTTCCGCCGCTGGACGACCCGCGCGTGCGCGGTCGCGAACGCAAGGCCGCTGTCGCGGGGCGCGCGCTTGTCGATCTCGATCATTGGCTCTCACGATCGTCCGCCGCCGCGTGACTGACGTCGATCTTTGAGGCCGCGGCGTTGCGCTCCTCGCGCGCGGCGAACCACACCATTCGATCGCTTTGACGAATATCGATCGGCAAAAAAACGGCGGGGCCGGGCGTATCGATCGCGCGCCATGCGTCGATCATGTTCTGTTTGTTGAGCTTCGACGATTCCACTCGAAATGGCGAGGGATGCCCGCCGCCGAATTTGATTTCGGGGTTCGTATTGATCTCGTAGATCTGCGGCCGGCCACCGACGATACCGAAATCCGCCCGGCCATACTCGGTATCGGCAAGGCGGAACGCGGTCGCCAGCGTTTCCTTGTAGGGATTTTCACGGATGATCCGGAGTTCGTCCTCGTAGAGTGCCGGCCCGGCAATACCTTTCTTGCCGTATTTGACCAGCCAACTGTCCTCGTGCACCGCGGTCGATGCGAGCGTGCGCGGGCCGATCTGAAAACTGGAAAGTTTACGGTAAAGGTTTCCGACCAGCGGTTCGGCGCAATATTCGACGATCAGCAGGGTCGCAGCGGGTTTGCCCGCTTCGATCGCGGCGTCGATCGCGCGCTGCAGCGTGTCCCAGTCCTGAACCAGATCGGTCAGCGGCCGGTCATGGCCACCTTCGTTGCGCAGGAACACCGGCCAGCGCGACGGGCGGATCCGTTCTTCGACGCGATAGGCGTTGAAGTCGTTGATTCCCGCCTCGTACAGGCGACGCAGCAGGCCGTAGCGGCTGGGCGCTTTTGCCGGATCGTTGAACACACGGAGGCCCGCCGCCTTCATCGCGCGATAAGCCATGGCGACACGATGCCAATGGGCAAGCGAAAGTCGGTCGAAATCGGTGAAAATGTATGTGGCGCGCGGCGTCGTCGTGAACAGCAGGAGGTCGCGATAGCTGACGACCCGCACCTGCAACGCCGGATCGAGTCCGACGACGGCGCGATGGGTATATTCCAGGTTCGGCGATACCAGGAAGATGATCACAGCCGCGCCACCCCTCGAAGCGAAAGCGATATCAACGGCTTATACCCGCATTTGCCGGGCGCCGGGCAAGCGCGATCCTTGACCATGATCGGCGTCCGCCCTAAAGATCAATGGAATCATCGATCGTGAGGGGATGCCGCATGAAATCGACATCGAAGCTGGAACTCGACTGGTCCTGTCTGCTGGGTTTCGACCAAGTCAGCGACACCGATCGTGAGCGCGTTCCCAATTGGCCCAAGATCGGCGTGAAACAGATGGTTCGCCGCGGCGATGAGGTCGACTCTGTCGCCCTCGCCCGCCTGACCAAGATCGGTTTCAAGGACAATATCGGCGCCTGATTGATCGATTTGGGGCTTCCGGAACCCCTTAAGGGCTCCGGAACAGCTAAACGCGGTCTCGAGCCGACCTTGACGTCTGCGGGAGACGCGCCGAGAATCCCCATAATTCGGCGAATGGGGTGCCATGATCGACTCAAGCAAAAAGCCCATCAATCTCGACAGGTCGAAACTGCTCGGATTCGATCAGGCGGAACCCAATGGCTCGACCCTTCCGGCGGCGAAGGTCGGACCGAAAGACCTCGCGCCCGCACGCAGAGCAGCCAGCGTGGGCGCCGGCTCGGCTCGAAAAGCGGCATAAAGGGGCCCATCGGGCGCTGATCGCACGACCCGCCCGGTATGAGGCGGCGGCTTGATGGCAACGGAACAGATGGAGGTGACAGTGGCACGCTCGGTAAACCTCGACTGCTCGCGACTCTTGGGCTTCGACCAAGGTACCAGCGCGGCCATGCCCCACGCGGCCAAGGTCGGCGAGAAACGGGCTCTCAACGGGCGCCCCATCGCGGCGCTGGCCGCCAAAGTTGGCACCAAGACCGTCATTACGTCGGTTGCAACAGCGAGCGGATTCCGTTCGACATTGAATGATGCGTCGTCAGATCGGGCTTCAACGTCGGCACTGACCTTCTCCACCGTAGGCGCTCCGTCGATCGGTCTCGACTGGTCGCATTTGCTGGGTTTCGACCAGGCGGTTCATCCGACAGCGATGGTCGGCGAGAAGCCTAGTAACCCCGCTCTCCGTGCAAAGGTCGGCAGCAAAGATCCTGGAATCCGGTTGATCGGGGCCCTCTCCGCCAAAGTCGGCAGCAAAGATCCCACTCGACCGGCGTAACACGCCGAAACTCCCTGAATATTTGGGTGGCTGCTGCTGGTGGCCGGCCCGCCGCCTAGCGGCGTATCCTCGACGCAATCGGCTTCCGGCCAAGTTCGCGAACGGAATGATTGGGGAGGAATGGCCATGAAAGCACCGACGAAGATTTCTATCGAACTGGACTGGTCGCGCCTGCTTGGCTTCGACCAGACCATCCATGCCGGAGGACCGAGGGTGACCGCCGCCAAGGTTGGGGACAAAGATTTCATCGGCCGCAAGCCGGTCACCGCGCTGAGCGCCGAGGTCGGCAGCAAAACCTGCCTTCGCAAACTATAGGGCCGAGCACGGGGCGGTTGGCGCCACGATGGACCGATCGGCCGCGGCCGCCTGAGTGCGACCATCACCCGAATGCCCTCTTTGCTTTGACGACCTGATGTCATGAACCGACCGGAATCGAATCTCCCGCCCTTGGACATGCGCCCCGATCCGGCGCGCGCGGCAGCGCTCGATCGCCGCATGCGGGAGCGGCTTGTCGACAGCCTCGGCTATATTCGGGCCCAATCCGATAGCCATCTCACATTCCCCGATCGCGAATTCGAGCAACTGCTCGTGCGGCTGCGCGACCGGCCGGTATCCGCCGCGGTGTTCGCCGCCTACTACGACCTCGTGCTCTCGATCGGCCGGGATGCGCTGGACGATGCGCAGCATTGCCTCGACGAGCTTATCGCCGCGTCGGCCGATAACGTATCGGGGCCGGCTATCGTCGCGCTCAAGGATTACACCACGGATCGTATTTCGGATCGCTATCGGCGCTTCGTCGACACCGATCCCAGCCTTCCCTTCGTGATCGTGCCGCCACCGCCCAAGAAGGTCGAAGCCTGCCGCCGCCGCATCGAGACCGCCTTCGGCATGCTCGATCGCGCCACGCCCCATTTATCGAACGAAATTCGCGCGCTGATCCGGCAGATCGTGCTCGCGGTCGGACCGGACGACCCCGATGCGACCGTGTTCGATGGCGCGTCGTCGTTCATGCTGTGGGGCGCTGTCGTGCTTAATGCCGACAGCTATCAGAACGACCTCGACATGGTGCAGGTGCTTGCCCATGAAAGCGGCCACAACCTGCTGTTCGGTCTTTGCGCCGACGGACCGCTGATCGAGAATGACGACGAAGAGCGATATTCATCGCCGGTGCGACGCGATCCGCGGCCGATGGACGGTATCGTTCATGCGGCGTTCGTGATCGCGCGCATGCATCAGTCACTCCGCGGATTGATCGACGCCGGCATTCTGGATGAGACGCAACGCACAGAAGCAGCGACCGCTCTCGACAACCATCAGCGTTCATTCGCGACCGCGATTGACACGGTTGACAAGCACGGCCTGCTCACGCCGCTGGGACGTTCGGTGATGGAGGGCGCACGCGCCTATATGAAGGAGCAGGCCTGAGCCGCAACGCTTACGGATCGCCCGGCACGTTATAGGACGGCGCTGACGACGGATCGACGGCGCGTATCGTGTAATCCTTCATCTGCGGCTCATAGCGTACCCAAAGCCGGCGCAATTCGGCGATCGGATCCTCGTCGTTCCAGTCGACCCGTAGATCGGCCAACGGCCAGCCATGCTCGTGTACGACCAGAAGGCCGCAAGATTTGACCGGCCCCATCTCGCCGCCGGCCGCGACCCCCGCCTCCAGTCCACGCAACAGCCGCTCGGCAAAATGGTTGCCTTCACTGGTCTCGAAGCCGCGCACCATGGCGGCTGGAACGTCGACCGTCGACAACAGATTGCCGGCGGCGATGCAGTCGCGCCCTTCCGCGACCGCATTGGTGCCGAGCGTCTTCGCGCCGGTGTGATGGGCCGTCCGCCCGGCCCGATCGATCAGCGCCACCTGTCGATACTCGGTGTGCTTCGATGCCTTGAGCACCGCATCGAGCGCCTCGGGTGCCGACTTGCCCGCCGCCATCAGGTCGAGTACGCGGGGGCCGATCGACGGATCGGTGATGTTCTGGGTCGCGACGGCGCCGACACCCGCGCGCGCATGCGGGCAGCGGCTTGCGACCGCGATGCTGGACGTGGTGATCGCCACCCCGAACATGCCGGTTGTGGCGCAACGCCCGGCGATGGCGAAAGTCATGCTGCCTTCCGCCGCGTCGGTTTGCGCCGCCCAGTTGCGGATTTCGCCTTGCCCCGGGCTTTCGCTTTCGCCGCCGCGCCGCTCGCAAGCTTGGGCATCCGCTCTTCCGGTATCACCGCGAACACGTCGATCTCCATCAGATACTCTGGGCGCGCCAGGCCGTCGATCACCAACCCGGTCGAGACCGGAAACACGCCCTTCAGCCATTTGCCGAGCGACTGATAGACCGCATCGCGATAGCCGCGATCGACCAGATAGACGGTAATCTTGCAGATATCGTCGAGGCGCGAGCCCTGTTCTTCCAGCAGGAACTTGACGTTGCGCATCGCCTGATCGGTCTGTTTGCCGGCATCGCCGACATGGACAACCGTGCCTTCGAGCGTCTGGCCGACCTGGCCGCGCAGGAAGACCAGATTGCCGGCGCGCACCGACATGCAGAGATCGTTGTCGATCTTCTGCTCCGGATAGGTATTCTTGGTATTGAACTTGCGCTTGCGAATATGCGCCATAGTCGTTTCCCGCTCCCCGGTTACTTCTGTTCCAGAACCCGCGGCGAAAGATCAGCCGCCTTGCGTACGAAATCAAGCGGCCCGGAGAAATCGAAATTCCGGTACACCGCACCCAAATGGGCGAAGGGCGGCGACTGGGCGAAAAGCTGGAACGTCAGCCGGTGCCCGGCATAATCGGAATTCATCAGATCGCGGGCGAAAGCCAGCAGTTTGCGGCGATCCTCGGCAACCCAGTACTCGTTCACGTTATAGAACTTGTCGAGCCACGGCTTGGTATCGGGATGCTCGAAGCTGGCGACATCCGGCGTCACGCAGATCTGACCGCCGCACAGTTCGCGCGCAATATGCATCATCGCGGGGAGCTGCGTGCAGGCCTGGACCCGCCCGGTATAGAGCAGCGACTGGTTCGGCATCAAAAGGCCACCTGGGCTCTTCTCCGCGAAATGGATCGCCGCCGTGAGATGCGCGTTGATCGTTTCGCGATAGCAGGCGAGCTGGGCGAGCTTTTCCTGCACCGCCTGCTGTTTGTCGAGGCCGGTCTGCCGCACGTTGAACAGAGCAGCACCGATCAGCATGTCAGCAACATAAAGGATGCGCAGCACGAACGGATAGGCGCTGTAGCGATGCAGCGTGCCGCGGATGAACGAGGCGGCGCGCGTGTGCCGGTAGAACAGCACATTCTCCCACGGCACTTCGACATCGTCGAACACCAGCAAAGTGTCAACCTCGTCGAACTTGTTGGACAGCGGATAATCGCGGGCCGGTGCGCGTCCGGTAAAGCCGGTGCGGCAAATATGCTTCACGCCCTTCGCATTCATGTCGCAGATGAATCCGAGCGCATAGTCCGACAACTTGTCGTCGCCCCAATTGGCGATCGTCGGCTTGACAAAAGCCTGGTTGGCGTAAGCCGCAGCGGTCTCGTATTTAGCCCCGCGAACGACGATGCCCCTGTCGGTCTCTTTGACCAGATGCAACAGCATGTCGGGATCCTGCTCCTGCGGGCGCTTCGAGCGGTCGCCCTTCGGATCGGTATTGGCCGAGACATGGAAGGTGTCGGACCAGAGCGCATGCTGGATATGTCGCGTAATATTTTCGGCAAACCGTGGATCGACTTCGTTCAGTACATCCTTGCCGTCATAGAGCGACCACATCTCGCCAATCGTCTCGTCGCCGACGCGGATGACGACCCCGCCAATATCCTTCAGCAGCGTATCGACCGCGGCGCGCTTGTCCCACCAGTCCTGCTGCGCATGCGGCAGGCGGTAGCCGATATTGTTGCGTTCACCCGTCTTCTCGTCGGCGACATAGGACATGAGATCGCGCGTCTTGGCCTCGTGTGCGAGATCGTAGAAACGCGCGCGTGCATCGATGATCGGCTTGAACGCCGGATGCTTCGTCGCATCCTTGATCTTCTCGCCGTTCATCCAGATTTCGCGGCCGTCGCGAATGGAATCGCGATACTGCTCGCCGGTCCGAATCATGCGTATTGCCTCCCCCCAATTCGCGCGCTGTTAGCAGCGCGA
>JBBDWW010000079.1:0-7569 GCA_040902645.1 Dongiaceae bacterium
GATCCTCGCTCTGCTCGCAGACCGCGACCTTGAAGCCGCTGCGGATCAGCCGCTGGAGATACGAGTCGGCGCTATGCACCGGCACGCCGCACATCGGAATGTCGTCGCCGTCATGCCGGCCGCGCTTGGTCAGCACGATGTCGAGCGCGGCAGAGGCCGCGACCGCGTCGTCGAAAAACAGTTCGTAGAAATCGCCCATGCGGTAGAACAGCAGGCGGTCGGGATGCTGCGCCTTGATCGCCAGATATTGCTGCATCATCGGCGTCGAGGGCGCCGATGGCACGGCCGGCGCAGCACCCTCGGTGGGCGATTCGGGGCTCGATGCAGCGGGTTTAAGGACGGTCATAAGGGCGGAAATGGCTCTCGGGCAATGTCACCGGCACGATAGCAGCGGCCGGGAGAGGCGACAAACCTTAGCGATACCAGCAATTTCTTCATGTGGGCTATTTCTTGCCTGGCGATGAAAGCGCCTCCTTTACGAGTGGCATTTCTTCAAGTTCTTTCATCAGCAGATTTGACTCTTTGGCCAAGTCCGGCAACTCGAAGTATTCACCCACACATTCCAACATTGCGGTATTTGCAAAGATGGCGGCGCAGAGCACTGAAAACTGATGGTTGCCCATCGTAATTTTCAACTCATCCAATGAGTCTGGCTTCGTGCCGGTTGTAAGGCCCCAGAAATATAGCGCACCAAAGTACGTGCCATGTAGTATCTCAGAGGAATGCCTATAAATCATCATTACTGCAGAGAATATTGCAATCAATACGTTGTGCCCGAAACGCGCCGCAACTACGGCAATTCGATCCTCCATACTTTTGTCCGTCCAGTTGCGCTTTTCCTTGCCCTGATTTGTAGAAAACTCTTTTGCTAATGTTGAAAGACGCGCTTGGGACGGTCGCCGACGAAGTATCGGCCGCCCGGCGCCTTCGCCAACGCATCGTCGAGATAGCGCAGCCCGTTCTGCACCTGCTCTTCCAGCCGGTCGAGCCACGGGCCCCATACATGGCTCTCGGGTCGTTTGGTGCTCTCGTAATAGGCGCTCACATATTTGTCGCCGGTACCCATCGCGATCGCGACGATGCGGTTGACGGCGCGGCGTTCCGGCCCGCTGCGCGGCGTCAGCGCACGATCGGGCGGTGCCAGCAGATCGAGATGGTCGACGATCATCGTGCTGTCGATCAGCGTTTCGCCGTCGTCGAGCACGAGCGCAGGGATGCGGCCGAGCGGGCTGAACGGTTCGACCGCGGCACGATTGGAGGTCGGCACCGGGCGATGTTCGAACGCCATGTCGTAGAGCATCAGGGTGATGGCGACGCGCCGGACGAAGGTCGATTCGTAATAGCCAATCAGTTGCATGGGTTCTTCCTTTGTCGCCACGAACGCAAGACCGGGGTGCTTTTGTACCCCCCACCCTCCCCTCTTGCTCAAGGGGGCAGGGTTGATTGCCATCCGGCGCGCTTTCAGTTGCGGGTCAGCGCGGCGTCCCCGCCCTTCCCTATCCCCCAAAATCATGCGATTTTTGGCGGTTAGTCCAAAAATCTGCGGGGGTCGGGCAACCACCCCCGCTGCCAAGAAACGCGACGAAAAGCCCCGCCGCACCGGCAAACGGATCGGCAGCGGGCGAACGGGGAGGATCGATGGCCGGCGGAATAACCGAACATGAAGCGCTGCTGCTGCATTCGAGCGGCCGGCCCGGCAAGATCGAGATCAGGGCGACCAAGCCGCTGACGACACAGCGCGACCTGTCGCTCGCTTATTCGCCCGGCGTCGCCTGGCCGTGCCTTCGGATCGCCGACGATCCGTCGCTCGCCTACGACTACACCGCCAAGGGCAATCTGGTCGCGGTCATCTCGAACGGCACCGCCGTGCTCGGCCTCGGCGACCTCGGTGCGCTCGCCTCGAAGCCGGTGATGGAGGGCAAGGCCGTCCTCTTCAAGCGCTTCGCCGATATCGACGGCATCGATCTCGAGGTCGATACGTCCGACGTTGATCAGTTCATCAATGCCGTGCGCTATCTGGGCCCGAGCTTCGGCGGCATCAATCTCGAGGACATCAAGGCGCCGGAATGTTTCATCATCGAGCAGCGCCTGCGCGAGCTCATGGACATTCCGGTCTTTCACGACGACCAGCACGGCACCGCAATCATCGCAGCCGCCGGTCTTCTGAACGCGATTGACCTGACCGGCCGCAAGCTCAAGGACATCCGCATCGTCGTGAACGGCGCCGGTGCGGCGGCAATCGCCTGTGCCGAACTGGTCAAGACCATGGGCGTTCCGCACGACCATGTGCTGCTCTGCGACACGAAGGGCGTCATCTATCAGGGCCGCGAGCAGGGCATGAACCAGTGGAAATCGGCCCATGCCGCGAGCACCAAGGCGCGCACGCTGGAAGACGCGATGCGCGGCGCCGACGTGTTCATCGGGCTTTCCGCGAAGGATGCGGTGACGCCGGACATGGTGAAGGGGATGGCGGCAAAGCCGATCATCTTCGCCATGGCCAATCCCGATCCCGAGATCACGCCCGAGGCGGTGCGCTCGGTGCGCAGTGATGCAATCATCGCGACCGGCCGTTCGGACTATGCGAACCAGGTCAATAACGTACTCGGCTTTCCGTACATCTTTCGCGGCGCGCTCGACGTGCGCGCATCCACCATCAACGATGCGATGAAGATCGCCGCGGCCGAGGCGCTCGCGGGGCTCGCGCGCGAGGATGTGCCGGACGAGGTCGACGCCGCCTATGCCGGCCGGCGGCTGCGCTACGGGCCCGAGTACATCATTCCGGTGCCGTTCGATCCGCGCCTCATCTCGACCATACCGGCGGCGGTTGCGAAGGCCGCGATGGATTCCGGGGTGGCGCGCCGGCCGATCGTCGACATGGAGGGCTATCGGGCCGAGCTGTCGGCGCGGCTCGATCCGATCGCGGCGAGCCTTCATCTCACCATAGAGCGCGTGCGCGCCAATCCGCGCCGCGTCGTGTTCGCCGAAGGTGAGGAAGAGAAAGTCATCCGCGCCGCGCTCGCCTTCCGCAATGGCGGCTATGGCGAGGCGGTACTGATCGGCCGCGAGGATCGGGTGCGCGAGGCGATGAAGTCGATTGGCATCGCCGAACTCGACGGAATCGAGATCCACAATGCGCGCCTCTCGCAGCACAACAAGGAATATTCCGATTTCCTCTATGCGCGGCTGCAGCGCGGCGGCTCGCTCTATCGCGACTGTTTGCGCATGGTGAACAACGACCGCAACGTATTCGCCGCCTGCATGGTCGCCAAGGGCGATGCCGATGCAATGGTGACGGGCCTGACACGCACCACCTGGAACGCGCTCGAGGAAATCCGCCGCGTGCTCGACGCCAAACCGGGCGAGCGGATCATGGGGATCTCGATCGTGCTCGCGCGCGGCCGCACCGTGCTGATCGCCGACACGCTGGTCCATGAGGTGCCGACGGCCGACGAACTTGCCGACATCGCGATCGAGACGGCTGGGAAGGCGCGTCAGCTCGGCCACGAGCCGCGGGTTGCGCTGCTCTCCTTCTCGAATTTCGGCAACCCGCCGCGCGAACGCGGCCTGCGCGTCGCCGATGCGGTCAAGGTGCTCGATGCGCGCGGCGTCGATTTCGAATATGACGGCGAGATGCAGGCGAATGTCGCGCTCGACCACGCGCTGATGCGGCAATATTACCCGTTCTGCCGTCTTTCGGGTCCGGCCAACGTGCTGATCATGCCGGCGCTGCATTCGGCCAATATTTCGGGCCTGCTGCTGCAGCAGCTCGGCGGCGGCACGGTGATCGGCCCGGTGCTGGTTGGTCTCGAGAAGCCGGCGCAGATCGTGCAGCCGGGTGCGACCGTATCCGAGATCGTCACCGCCGCCGCGCTCGCAGCGCTCGAATCGATCCGCTAGGCGGGGTTGCGCGCAACGGGACGGCGGCGCGCAGAAATGGGTTTCATGGACGCGCTGCTGCCACCGGAAATCGCCCAGAAAGCCGAGGAAACCGGCGCCGACAAGGCCCGAATGCCGGCACAACGGTTGTTCGCGCTGGCAGTGCTCGCCGGCGCGTTCATTGCGTTCGGCTGCATTTTCTACGCGGTCGCCCTCGCAGGCGCCTCGGATGCGATGCCCTGGGGCGCGGCGCGCGTCCTTGCCGGGTTCGTGTTCTCGCTCGGCCTCATTCTCGTTGTGATCGGCGGCGCCGAACTGTTTACCGGCAACGCCCTCATGGTGATGGCGCTCGCCGCGCGACGCATCCGGACAGCGGACATGGCGCGCGCCTGGGCGATCGTCTATGCCGGCAATCTGGTCGGCGCCATCGGCACGGCCGTGATGTTGTTTTTATCGGGCCAGTACGGGTTCGGCGGCGGCAGTGTGGGCGCGGTCTATCTGGCCGCCGCGAATGCCAAGATAGCCCTGCCGCTCGTCGATGCGTTTTTCCTCGGCGTCCTGTGCAACGTGCTGGTCTGTCTCGCGGTCTGGCTGACGCTCGGCGCGCATTCGACCACCGACAAGATTCTCGCAATCGTGTTTCCGATCGCAGCTTTTGTCGCCGCCGGGTTCGAGCATTCGGTCGCCAACATGTTCTTCCTGCCGCTCGCGCTGATGATCCAGTGGTGGGCGCCGGAGAGTTTCTGGCAGATGGCGGGTATCGCGCCCGCGGCTTCCGGCGCCATCGACATTGCCGGCGCGCTCCGGAACCTGGCCACTGTCACGCTCGGCAATATTGTCGGCGGCGGCGTCCTGGTCGGCGCGGTCTACTGGTTTGTCTATCTGCGCCAGCGCGACTCCCGACCCGGCGGATGAACATTTAAAATTTTTTGCCCATTCATCGCCCGGACAATCGGAGGCGTTATGGGCTCCCACTGCGGGAGCCCATTAGACGCGCCCGTTAGCGCTTCTTTCCCGGCAAATCGGTGATGACGGTTGTGCCGTTACCGCGATTCCAGTCGCCATTGCCATCGTGACCCCAACCGTGATCCCAATCGCCATGGCGGCGCCGCGGCCAAGTGGTGACTTCGGTCCGTGTCCCCTCGCTCGCGGCCGCATTTGCATTGGGCGGAGCATGATTGCTCTGACCCATGAATATCTCGGTCAACGTCCGGGGACCGTCATTCGAAGAGTCGGCAAGCGCCGCAGTCGAAGCGGACATGGCGAGCACGCTCGCCATGGCAATCATAAGTACTTTGGTCATTGGAAATTTTCTTTCAGTATTCTTACAATGATTTGTAAGTAATTATTAAGTGGTTAACGGAAGCCCCCAGTATAAGGGCCAGAAGTAAATCCGACCGAAAGCTTTGCCTCGCAGGGGTCGTTTTGATGCCGGCGCGCCTCAAGAAAAGCCGACACGGCGGGAGATCGACGCGCAACAGGCACGACGATGGCATCGGCGCGAATGAGCGTCGCAGAAGCAATTTAGCGCTGGACCGTCGACATCTGTAGCAAAATGCCCGTCCCGCCATTGTGGTGGCCGGATCGATCGAAAGGCGAGGCGGCGCGAGCGATTGGCCCGCGCCGCTAGGACCTACCGAACCAACAGATAGTTATCGACCCTGGCAACACCGACCACCGTGCCGGCCACGGTCTCTGCGCGCGCGACCTGCGTCGGCGTATCGACATAGCCGTGCAGGCTGACGATATGGCTGTCCGTCGTCGGATAGATATGCATGCCCGGATAATTCGAATCCTGGTCAAGTTCCCGATCCTGCATGAGTGCCGTCTGCACTCTGGAATTGATCGCGGAGTCTGTCGCAGCGGACATGTTGTGCGACGATGAGCATGCACCAAGCGCCAACGCCGACAGGAGGACGAAGGCAGCCGATGCGGTTTTCAGAACGTTTGTCATGAGATGTCTCCAGTAGTGGATAAATGGAATCGGGAGCACAGAAGCCGCGATCAGATCCGGCCCATCAAAAGCAGTATGAGCACGGCGATCAAAACGATCCCCGCAGCGTCGGCACACCGATCCTTCGATTGCCAATCGTGCCAAGGGCGACACGTAGCAAGCGCTGTCGAATGTGTAGCCCGGAAGCAACCACGGCGATGTGCAAAATCGCACATGGGCGGTCCGGCGCCTTGAGACGATTGGAAAACGACAACGCCCGGTGCTGTATCGGCACCGGGCGTTACTCGTTCCGTATCGCCGCTAAAGGTTGCGGCAGATCAACTCAGACGATCAGTTCAGACCGGGCGGCCGCTGATCGCGATCGAGCGGACCGAGAACGAGCCGCCGCTGTTGACCATCAGGAACCCGTCGAACGGTTGCTTGATGCCGGTATCGGTAACGGCCATCAGCTGCTGGCCGTCGACCGCGACATGCATCAGACCGTTGCGATCGCGGGTCCAGACGAGGGTATGTTCCTTGTCGCCCTCGAGCCGCAGCGCCTGGTTATAGCTCGCGAGCACTGTCGTTCCCTGACTGGTGACTTTGAGCAGCTGCAGGCCCGGTGTCACGCCCGGGAAGTATGCGACCCGGTAGGCAACATTGCCGGACGCGCCCTGATAGGGACCGAAATCCCAGCGCCCGAATTTTTCTTTCGAGGTGAACACCATTTCGACGCGGAACGCGTTCGAGATTTTGACCGGCGTATAGATCGACGCGTGACCTCCCGCGCCAGTCTGACCGGTGCCGAGCGTGCCCAGCGTGATATTGCCGATCTGGATCTTCTGCCCGGTAGCGACCCCTTCCGGCACGATCTTCGATTGCAGGCCGCGATGCGGACCCTTCGGATCGAGCGTGTATTTGCCGGCACTGACGGTCCATTTGGGATTCGCCGTGTAATTGCCGTCGGTGAAATCGTCGAACAGCAATCGCGTCGACCAGGGATTTTCGTAGGACGCGATCAGGTTCCTGAGATCGGTGATGAATTGCGGATCCGCGGCCTGCGCCTGCTCCGCCTTGCCGATCATGGTCTTCAACTGGTCGAGAAGTGCTTTGACTTCGGCGTCCTGTGTGGACGGCGGTTGCCATTGACTGTAGGTCGTCTGTGCAACGACCGGGGTGATGAGCGTCGGGCCGGCGCAAAGCGCGGCCGCGGCGATCGCAATGGCCGCAAGCCGAAGGGCTGCTGGCCGGTTTCTGCGCTGTGTCATTGTGTGGTCCAGTATATCATTGCCGCTATGAGCGTTAAGTCGCCTTGTAACCGGACGGTTCCGGCACGAAATAAACACAGGTTGTTGTGGCAATGACCGCGCCCGAAATACGGCGCCGGCTGCTGATTGGCCTTGCCCTGCTGGCGGCCCCGCTCGCGGCATCCCTGCTCGCCTTGGTGGCTTTTGCCGGGCTTAACCCTTGGGCGGCGCTGCTTGCCGGGCTTTTCTGCCTCGCCGTCATGGCGGCTCTGCTGCGGCCGCATCTCATTCATCTCGCGACGCTGGCGCGCCAGGTTCAGGGGCTGGCCGAGGATGATGAAAGCGAAACTCCGCCATTGCCGCCACGTTCGGCGCTCGCCGGCGATCTCGACGATGCAATCGCCGATGCGGTCCGCGCCTGGCGGCAGCGCCGGCGGATCGTCGAACAGATGGTGCGCACCGACCAGGCCATCATCGAACGCCTGCCCGATCCGCTGATCCTGCTCGACCGCG
>JBBDWW010000080.1:0-7539 GCA_040902645.1 Dongiaceae bacterium
GGTCGGCGTCGCCCGCGCACTCATACTGACGCCGAAACTGGTCGTGCTCGACGAACCCGTATCCGCGCTCGATGTCTCAATTCGGGCCCAGATTCTCAATCTGCTGCTCCGGCTGCAGGAAGAGTTCGGCCTTACCTACATCTTCATTTCGCACGACCTGACGATCGTCCGGAAGCTCTGCAACAGGATGGCAGTGCTCTACCTCGGGAAAGTCGTCGAGACCGGTTCGAGCGAGGAGGTCAGCGCGCGGCCGCTCCACCCCTATACGCAGGCCTTGATCGCGTCGATCCCCCAGCCCCGCGTGGGCGGCCGACGTGCCGCCGATCTCGCCAGCATCCAGGGTGAGCTGCCCAGCGCCTTCGATCTGCCGCGCGGCTGCCGGTTCCAGTCGCGCTGTCCCCATCGAATGGGAAAATGCGCGGCGCAAGAACCGGCTCTTGTCGAAGTCGCCGCCGGCCATAGCGTTGCCTGTTTCCTGCACTCGGATGCCACTGCGCCCGAGGCACCGTCCTGACATCGGGGAGATGAGGATGCGTATTTGTGTTTACCAGGGTGCGGCCACGTTTCTCGATGTCGAGGGGAACCTCGCGCAGATGGAGCGGATTGCAAAGGCGGCTGCTGCGCAGGGAGCGCAGCTCGTTCTGTTTCCGGAACTCTTCCTCTGCGGCTACAATCTCGGAAGCGATGCCGCCCGCGTGGCCGATTCCGTCGACGGGCAAAGTACGCGACGCGCTGCCGACATAGCCCGACGCCACGATATCGCGCTGCTTTACGGTTATGCCGAGCGGGCCGCGCCGAACCTCTACAATTCGGCGATACTGATCGACAATGCGGGGCAAACTTGCGCCAACTACCGCAAGGTGCATCTGTTCGGACCGGACGAAAAGCGCATCTTCGCGCCCGGCAACGATGTCGTCGCGGTGGATCTTCTCGGATTCCGCATCGGAATCATGATTTGCTACGACATCGAGTTTCCGGAATTCGCGCGCATGACCGTACTCAAGGGCGCGAACCTTCTTGCGGTGCCCACGGCGCTGACGCCGCCCTATTGGGAGATTCCGACCACGATTGTCCGGGCGCGTGCGTACGAGAATCAGGTTTTTGTGGCCTATGCCGATCATATCGGCACGGAACGAGACCTGACCTATATCGGCCTCAGCGGCATCGTCGGCCCCGACGGCAGGGATCTCGCCCGCGCCGGCGAAAGCGACGTGACGATTCTGACAACCGACCTCGATCCGGCGCGATACGAGGCTTCCCGCGCTGCGAACACCTATCTGGTCGATCGGCGACCGGCCCTGTACGGATCGGTCGCCTCGCGCTGAAACGCGCGGACACTTCCGCCAACCACCCTTGTTCCGGGCTCGCGCCGGCGTCCTGCCGGTGCGATCCCGTAGCTACCACCAGATCATCGGAGCCGTTGTCAGCAACTCAGGGCCCTTGGCTGTGACGATCAGGTTCTGTTCGAACCCGGCGGCCCCGACGCCCTCCCGTCCGAGGAACGCCTCGACGCCAAACACCATATCGACCGCGACGACATCGCTCTCCTTGCACATCTGCGTGCTGATGTACGGGTCTTCCCAGAAGAGACCCAGATTGTGCCCGTAGAGCGGCCATTGTGCCGAGGTCTGATCGTTGCCGCCGCCGGCGTCGCGCGTCAGTTTCTCGCCGAGCAATGCGAGATCGCGGATTTTCACACCGGGTTTGATGGCCGCAACGACGCGTTCGACGATGTTCGCCGTGGTCTCGATCAGGTCCTTCTGCTCCGGTTTCGGCCGGCCGCCGCAAACGGCGGTGCGGCCCGGATCGAGATAATAGCCCTGGTGAATCGGGCCCAGCAGCCAGCCGCGTACGATGTCGCCGGGCTCCGGCGCGTCGGTGCTGTAGCCGGTCAAAGGCTGCCGCAGCCAGTATTGCGTCGTGTCGCCGTGATTGCAGGGCAGCATCAGATAGGTGCCGCCGCTGCGGATGATCTCGCCCGCCGCATCGGCTGCGGCATCGGCCTCGCGTTTACCGCCGACAAGGCCTTCCATGTAACGGGTAATCGCGCGGGTGGCGATCTCGCCGCCTTCCCGATAGCAGGTCAGCTCGCGCGGGCTCTTGTAACGTCGAACGACCGCGACGAGGTCCTCTTCGGCGACCCAGTCGATACCCGGCGTCATGGCGATGAGCTGCTTCGCATATTTATGCGGCAGGATGTCAGTGCCCACCAAAGCGACCTTGCCGCCGATCTTGCGGCGCTTGAGGGCCTCGGCGACGCCCTTCACCGGATCGAAATGATCTTCGATGCGATCGATCGCATATAGATCCGGTCGCCGTCCGGGCATATCGACATGCAGCTCGTGTTCCTTGCCGGCTTCCATGATGAGCGCGCAGAACGACCGCGCATTCAGGAGCTGATTGTCCGGCTCCTGGCCCGATGCCCCCGAGTAATAATTCGTAAGATAGAGCGTATCCTGACCCCGCTCGTGAAAGCCGCCGCCGCGGCCCCAGATCACGCAGGCGGCGTATCCGCGGCGTACCATCTCTTTTTCGACCTTGGCACGGCGCATCTCGTATTCGCCGATCGGAAAGTAACGCGTCACCACAATTTTTCTCCTCGGAGTTCAGTCGGCAGGGAAAGGAGTCGTTCGTCAGCCGCGATAGCGGGTCACCGCCATCGCAACCAGCGACAGCCCGACGGTCAGGCCGACAAGCAAGGTCGCAATCGCGTTGATCGTCGGATCGGTCTGGGTGCGGATCATGCCCCAGATGAATGTCGGCAGCGTATTTCCGCCGGCAATGGTGAAGAAGGTGATGATGAAGTCATCGAGCGACAGCGCCATCGTGATGAGCGCCGCACCAATGATAGTCGGACGGATGATCGGCAGCGTGACCGTGAAGAATGCCTTGAGCGGCGATGCGCCGAGATCGCGGGCGCTTTCGACCGCCGCATAATTGAAGCCGATCATGCGCGCATGGACGATCAGGATAACGAAGGGCTGGGTGAACACGAGATGGCTCAGGACGACGGTGAACAAACTGAGCTTCATGCCGGCGCTCACATAGAGCACCATCAAGGCGATGCCGACCATAAGCGGCGGCACCATGACGGGCGTCGCCATCGCCAGCATGCTGGGTCCGGCGATCTTCGGTTGCATGCGCGCCAGCGCCATGGCCGCCATGGTTCCGAAAATCGTCGAAATGACACCGACCGATCCGGCAACGATCAGGCTGTTCCTGAATGCGTCCCAGAAATAGATGTTGTCGAACAGCAGGGCGTACCAGCGGAGCGACACGCCGTTCATCGGGAACGTCGTGACCACGTTATTGGCGAAGGAAAACAGGATCACGATCGCGAGTGGCGACAGAAGAAAAAGCCAGACCAGGATCGCGAAGCCGCGCCAGAACCAGGTCGACATCCGCAGGCCGGAGAATGCGATCACTTGCGTTGCGCCTTTATCAGGAGATAGCTCGTCACGGCAAGGATCGCCACGCAACAGAACAACGTGGAGAACGACATGGCCGAACCGAGCGGCCAGTCGAAGCGGAATCCGAACAGGCTTTCGATGTAATTGCCGATCATCGTCGTGCTGGGACCGCCGACCAGCCGCGGCGTCACATAGTCGCCGGCTGCAATCAGGAATGTGAACGAAAAGGAGGCGATCAGTCCGGACCGGCACTGCGGCAGGATGATGTTGAAGAACGTCGCAATCGGCGTCGAACCCAGATCGCGGGCCGCCTCGATCGTCAGGTCGGAAACGCCGCGCAGCGACCCGTAAATTGGCAGAATGGCGAGCGGCAGAAGATAATGCGACAGCGTCACCACCACGGCGCCCGGGTTGTAGATGAACGCGGTGCTCGGCTCATCGATTAAGCCCAGATTGAGCAGTGCGGTATTCAGGATGCCGTTCGTACCGAGGATTGTCTTCCAGGCATAGACCTTAGCGAGGTAGCCGCCGAACAGCGAGATGAGCGCACCGAACAAAAGGACCGTACCAAATCGGCCCACCTTGAAGCGCACCGCGTAGGCGAAGCCGAGTGCAATCAGCGTCGTCAGGAGGGCAATGATCCCCGCGATGAAAAACGTGAACCCGGCGACGCCGAGATACTCCTCATAAGTGCGAACGTAGTTCTTGAGTGTGAAGGTCCGGTCGAGGTCGAACAGACTCACTTGCCAGAAGCTGACGACGAAGAAGTAAAGCATCGGCAGGACGAACAGGCCGAAAAACACCAACGCGGACGGCGCGAGCAGGATGCTGCGGCTGCGGCCGATTTCCCCCATCGTGGCGTTCATGACTCGTCGATGACGCGGTGCTGGGCGGCGGACCAGCCGAGATAGACCGGGCCGCCGGGCCGGATGCGTTCGCGAAGCGAGAGATCGGTATCGTGAACGGTGACCTCCTGGCCGCCCGGCAGCGCGACCTTCAGCTTCAGATGCGATCCCAGATAAACCATGTCGACCACAGTGGCAGGCAGCGAAATCGGAAACTCGTCCGATCGCGTCGACGGTTTCAGCGCCTCGGGCCGGACGATCACGAAGACCACGCCGTCGCGCCCGGCGTCGGCAAACCGCGCACCGCCCTCCAGCGTGACGTCGCCGTTGCGCCGCTGCCCGGTGAACACGTTGGCATCGCCGATGAAGTTGGCGACGAAGCGCGTCGCCGGCCGGGCATAGATGTCTTCGGGGGTGCCTTCCTGGACAACGCGGCCCATGTTCATGACCGCGATGCGGTTCGCGAGGCCCAGCGCCTCGCCCTGGTCGTGCGTCACGATGACGAACGTGCCCCCGATCGAGGCGTGAATGCGCCGGAGCTCGTCCTGCATGACCTTGCGCAATTGCAGGTCGAGCGCGGCCAGCGGTTCGTCGAGCAGAAGGACCTTGGGCTCCATGACCAGCGCGCGAGCCAGCGCCACGCGCTGCTGCTGGCCGCCCGAGAGCGCGTCCGGTGCGCGCCGCGCGAGTTCGCCGAGGCGCACGAGGTCGATAACTTTTTGCACCCGCCGTTCGCTTTCGGCCCGTGGCACTTTCGCCATTCTGAGGCCGTAGGCAATGTTCTGCTCGACGTTCATGTGGGGGAACAGGCCGTAGCCTTGGAAAACCATGTTGGTCGGGCGATGCTCGGGTCCGAGCGTCGTCACGTCCTGCCCGTCGATTTCGATGCGGCCGCTATCGGGCGTCAGAAACCCGCCGATCATCCGCAGCAGGGTCGTCTTGCCGCAGCCGGAGGGTCCGAGAACGGCGAGAAATTCGCCGCGGTGTATGTCGAGGTCCAGCGGCTCGACAGCGACGATCCTGGCGAAGGACTTGGAGACGTTGCGCAGCCGGACGAGAGGCTCATTCGGCCCGTCCGGCTGCCTCATCGCGACGTCGATCATGCTTTCAGGAACCGTTCGTACCCTTCAAGCCACTGATTGTAGGTTGCGTGCTGTCCGTCATCCTCGAACGGCGGTAGCGGCACGAGCGGCGCCTGCTTGTTGAACGCCGCCATGTCGTTGTACGGGTACATGGCAGCCGATTCCGGTGCCATCGCCGAGACGGCCGCCGGATTGACGGCGCCGCAAAAGATCACGTCGCCGACCACGACCTGGGCTTCGGTGCTCAGCGCGTGATTCAGAAGCCCGTAAGTCTCGTCCAGATACGGCGCATCCATCGGGATGCAGAGCGTATCCATCCAGCCGTACGAACCTTCGCTCGGGTAAACCCAGGCAAGATCGGCACCCGATTCCCGCGCCCACGAGGCCATCGGTTCCCATCCTTGCGCCGCGATCTGAACTTCGCCGCGCACTAGGGCATCGAGCCCCTCGCCATAGCTCATGGCAAGCATGCGAGCATGTTCCGTCTTGATCTTGATCATGTAGTCGATGGTGTCATTGAGCTGCTTCGGCGTGATCATCGTCGCAACCTTGACGCCGGTCACCGTGTAGACCCAATGAAACATCGTCGACGTCGTGTCGTGGATCATGCAGAACTGATTCTTGTATTCGGGCTTCTCCAGATCGGCCCAGTTCGCCGGCACCGGCAAGTCCATTTCCTTGCGATAGACCAGCGGCAGCCCGCCCCACAGATAGGGAATGAGGTAGCGCTTGCCCTTGTAGAGATTGCCTTCGAAGTTCTGCCACATCGGGTCGAGATTGGCGAAGTTCGGCAGCCGGTCTTTGTCGACTTCCTGCAGAACGCCCGACTCCTGGAACAAGGAGACATAATTCCAGGTTGGCATCACGAGACCCATCGAGCCGAGACCGCCACCGCGCAGCTTGGTGAGGATCGACTCAATGCTCGAGGCGAACGTTCCTTCGAGCTGAATCTCGTTGTCCGTCAGATAAGTTCCCGCGTGCAGCGGATACCCGTATTCCTCCCAACCCATCCAGCCGATCGTCGCGGCCGCCCGCGCTTTGCGCGGTGACAATCCGGTCGCCGCAATACCGGCGGCCGCACCGGCCGCTGCCTGCAGAAACTTACGCCGCGGCATGTGTGTGACTTCGGTCGACTTCCTCAATGACCGCAGAAGCCGTGCCGATTCGCTAAGGTGAATCATCTTGCACTCCTCCCAGTGATTGCCCGTTTCGGGTCGTGTTTATTGATTGGTCGCTAATCCGTTTGCCGACATTCGTCGCGTCAAACGCACCCGCGATTGCCACAAAAAGTATGTCCCATTTCGGGTAGGCCCGCAATCTGCTTTGGCCCGCCCGGGCGCTTTCGATCGGGATGCTAGAAAAACGAGTTGCACAATTCTTCGATGAGAGTTCACGAGACTCTGCACTCGGATTCTTGCCGTCGCACAGAGGCAGGCGTCCGCTTTCGCGCCCGTGGCGCCGGCCGGCATTGCCGCGCAAACGAATTTAGCGACTTTCGATATTTTTATTTGCAGTTGCGCAGACGCCGCGTTCCCGTCGGCAACCGCGCGATGCCGTCGCTTAACCTCAGAGACGCTGCTTCAGATCACGCAAGAAACTCGCCGTGATCCACATTGATCGCCTGGCCCGTGATGCTCGTGGCGTGCTCGGACGCCAGAAACACATAGATCCCCGCAATATCGTCCGGCTGCAGCATTTTCTTGATCGACTGACCCGAGAGTTGCTCGCGGAGAAGATCCTGGGGATCCCTCCCTTCGAGTTCCGCCATACGCCGAAGGTTCATCATCGCCATTTCTGTCTCGGTCCAGCCAGGACACACGACGTTCACTGTAATGCCGCTTTCGCCCAGTTCTCGCGACAGGCTGCGCATCATGCCGATGATCCCGTGCTTGGTGCCGCAATAGGCAACATGACTGGCGACGGCCGTTCGGCCCCAGACCGAAGACGTGAAGATGATTCGTCCACCCCGGCCCATGAGTCGCACTGCTTGTCGCGTCACGAAGAAACTTCCCACCATGTCGATGGCAACCGTCCGGAGAAAATCTTCTTCGACCTTTGGATCCTGATCCAGGATCGGGACGAAGCGCTCGATCGCCGCGTTGTTGACGAGCACATCGATTCTCTCGAGACGGCCGACGGTCCGTCGGACCGCCTCGCGATCGCTGATATCGCAGACAACCGCCTGCACGGCGCGGCCGCAGC
>JBBDWW010000081.1:0-1171 GCA_040902645.1 Dongiaceae bacterium
AGAACGTGCCGGTCAATTCGCCGATCGCGCTGCTGCTGGAAGAGGGCGAGGACGCATCCGCGCTCGCTCAGGAATCGGCCGCTGCGAAACCCGATGCTGCCGCGGCGCCAAAGAAACCCGACGCGCCGAAGGCCGAAGCGAAACAGGCCGAAGCGACCAAAGCTGAGGCGAAGCCTGCCGACGCAAAGCCCGCTGACACCAAATCCGCCGCGGCGAAACCCGGCGACAAGGCAGCCACGGCACCCGCTGAATCAGCGCCCGCCGCGAAGCCCGCATCCGCACCGGCGGCACCACCCGAGGCCGCGCCGGCAGCAGGCGGTAAACGCGTCTTCGCCAGTCCGCTGGCGCGGCGTCTCGCGCGAGAAACCGGCATCGATGTCGCACAGCTTTCCGGCAGCGGCCCGCATGGGCGCGTCGTTCGCGCCGATATCGAGGCGGCGAAGGTGAAGGGCATCGGCACAGGCGCGTGGCCCGGAACGCCGGCCGGCGCGCTGCCTTCGATCGCGCCGTCGGTCTCGGGCCAGCTTCCGGCTTTGATCCAGAGTGGCGAATTCGTGGTCGTTCCGCTTTCGACCATGCGCAAGGTGATCGCGCAGCGGCTCCAGGAATCGAAACAGACGATCCCGCATTTCTATCTGACGCTCGATGTCGAGCTCGATGCGCTGCTCGCCTTGCGCAAGCAGCTCAACGAAAAGCGCGACGATCTCAAGATCACGGTGAACGATCTGCTGATCCGCGCCTGCGGCATGGCGCTGGCGCAGGTGCCGGAATGCAATGTGATCTGGACCGGCAACCAGATGATGCGTTCGAAGAGCTTCGATGTGTCGGTTGCGGTCGCGATCGATGGCGGTCTGATCACGCCGATCATCAAGAATGCCGACCGCAAGGGCCTCGGCGCCATCTCGGCCGAGATGAAGGACAAAGCCGAGCGTGCGCGCAAGGGCAAGCTGCTGCCGGAGGAGTACCAGGGCGGTTGTTTCGCGCTCTCCAATCTCGGCATGTTCGGCATCAAGCATTTCCAGGCGATCATCAACCCGCCGCAATGCTCGATTCTCGCCGTCGGCGTCGGCGAGCAGCGGCCGATCGTGAAAAACGGCGCGCTCACCATCGCGACCATGATGTCGGCGACGATCTCCTGCGATCACCGCGCGATCGACGGCGCGCTGGGCGC
>JBBDWW010000082.1:0-7428 GCA_040902645.1 Dongiaceae bacterium
ACGACTTTTCTTGTGAACGCACACAACGATCTCATCCTGAGCTTGTCGAAGGATGACGGCACGATCTCGCCGCCCTCATGGTTCGTCCCTCGACAAGCTCGGGATGAGGAAGCTCACCATGAGGGAAACACGCTACCGGCCTGCACCAACCCCTAATGCGTCGCCGATCTTGCGGCGGCGAGCGCCGAGAGCGCGCGGCGCTGCTGGCCCTTCGAATCGAAATTATCCGGCGCCAGCCAGCCTTCGAATATCGCGCGCACCGATGCCCATTCGTCGTCGAGAATGGAATACCAGGCGGTATCCCGGTTGCGCCCCTTCAAGACCAGATGATTGTAGAAAATCCCCTCGTACCGGAAGCCGAGCCGCCGCGCCGCCGCGCGCGAAGGTTCGTTGAGCGCGTTGCATTTCCATTCGAGCCGGCGATAGCCGAGATCGTCCATCGCGTGGCGCATCATCAAATACAGCGATTCGGTGGTGAGGCGCGTGCGCTGCACCGACGGCGAAAACCAGATATGGCCGATCTCGATCGAGCCGTTCTTGGGATGGATGTTGAGATAGCTCGCCATGCCGACGAAGCGTCCGCTGGCGCGATCGACGATCGTATAGAAGAGCGGATCGGCGCCCGCGGCGCTGTCGCCGAGCCAGGCGCGGAATGCGCCGGAACTCGCGAACGGGCCGTACGGCATATAGGTCCACAGTGCCTCGACCGCTTGCGTGCCGTGCGAACCCTCATAGAGCATTGCGGCATGGCGATCCGGATCGACCGGTTCGAGCACGCACGAGGTTCCCTCGAGCGCCGTGCGCGTCGGCCAGCGCGAGGGCGGCATCCGTTCGACCGCATTTGCATTCGGCATACGTTCGCGCAGCCGGTCCATCGGCGGTATGGTCGCGCTCGTCTTGTCGGCGCTCATGCGGTCGTCCTCTTCCAGGCGCGCACCTGGCCGAGGAAATTGTCGTAGAGTTGGCGCGCGTCGCGATTGAAATCCTTCATGCGGCGATCGGTTTCGCTCTTGAGCCGCTCGAACCCGCCGGCACCCAGCGAGCGATCGAGTGCTGCCTTATAGGCCGGCACTTCGGCCCAGTCCGCGACGGTGGTCGGCGTCATCTCGAGATGAAACTGGATCGAGAAGGCGCGATCGCCGACCGCCATCGACTGCACGCGACAGGCCGGCGACGAGGCGAGCACGACAGCACCGGCGGGTTCGCGCTGCACCTCCGCGCCATGCCATTGCAGGCAGGTTTGTGTTGCCGGCAGCCCCGCGAAGATCGGGCTCGCGCGGCCGGCCGGAGTCAGCTCGATCGACATGATGCCGACCTCCGGCGTCGCAGCTTTGCCGACCTCGCCGCCGAGAGCGGCGCCAAGCAATTGATGGCCGAGACAGAAACCGAAATAGGGCCGCCGCTCTTCGGCGACCCAGCGCCGGATCGCGGCCTTCTCGGGCTTGGACCAGGGATGCCCGTCTTCCTCCCAGACATCCATCGGCCCGCCCATCACGAGCAGCGCGTCATAACCGTCGAATTTTGGAATCTTGTCGCCCTCGTCGAGCTCGACCGTGTCCCATGTGACGCCGCTGTCGCGCATATAGTCGAGAAAGACGCCGGGTGTTTCGATGTCGATATGCTGAAAGACCAGAAAACGAAACGCCGCATCTTCCATGACTGGCTCTCCCGACCCTTTGTTTCGGCGAAGCCTAGGCGATGATCGCGCTTAAGACAAAGCCTGACACGCTTGGCTATCCCTAACCCTCATGGTGAGCTTCCTCATCCCGAGCTTGTCGAGGGACGAACCATGAGGGTCGCGTCGCCTCATCCTTCGACAGGCTCAGGATGAGGCTGTTCTTTGAACGGGTGTCCCTGCGATCGGCCCTGCAAACGAGCCGCGTAGCCCATAAAACAAAGCCCCGTTCCGGGACGGGAACGGGGCTTCGTGTCGCGTCGAAAAGGGATTCGATCAGACGACCGATTCGACCCATTCCTGCAGCTTGTTCTTGGGCAGCGCGCCGATCTTCGTCGCGGCAACCTGGCCGTCCTTGAACAGCATCAGCGTCGGAATGCCGCGCACGCCGTATTTCTTCGGGGTCTGCGGATTCTCGTCGATGTTCAGTTTCGCGATCGTCACGCGATCGCCGAGGCTGGCCGCGATCTCCTCGAGCGCCGGCCCAATCATCTTGCAGGGCCCGCACCACTCCGCCCAGAAATCGACCAGTACCGGCTTCGATGCCTTGAGAACGTCGGTGTCGAAATTGGCGTCCGAGATCTTCGTCGTGGCCATCTTGATATCCCTATGGTGATTTCCGGCCCGGTGGTTCGTCGAGGCGCCGCGTTCGCGGCGATGAGGGGCCGGTCATGATTGGGGCCGGTCCATCGTTCAGACGGCGCCGGCCTCTTGATGTCTTGAATCTAGGGATCGGGGTCCGCCAGCGTCAAGGTCGCTGAATCGAACAATTTGTACCGTTACTTGAAAGGGTTACTGGCACGAAACCGGGCCCGGCCGGGCGACCACAGAAATCTCATGGGGCAATCGCGGGGTTTCTGCCCATTTGCCTCATACGCCGTGATCGACGTGCCTCTGAACCCGGAGAAATTCAGAATGACATATTCAATGGCCCAGGCCCGGCCGCAACGCTTTCCGACGCTGCACATCGCGCTCGTCTCGGCGCTCGCGGCGATCGCGGCGATCGCCGTCATGACGGCGCGTCCGGTCGCGGCCGAAGACGAGTTCGGGTTTCGCGAGTCGGGGCCGAGCTATGTCACGCTCGGTGCCGGCGCGTTCAATATCTTCCCCGATTTCGGCGACGACAAATCGGTCGTTTTCCTTGGCGAGTATCGTCACGGCGGACGGCTCTGGGTGTTCGGGCCGATGGTCGGCATCACCGCCGACACCGATGGCGGCATCAATCCCTATGCCGGCATCTATACTGATCTGGCGCTGGGCAACATCATCGTCACGCCCTTCACCGGCGCCGGGTACTGGCATGAAGGCAACAGCAAGAATCTCGGCGGCGATTTCCAATTCCGCAACGGCATCGAACTCGCCTACGAGATGGACAACGAGTCGCGCGTCGGCCTGCGCCTGACGCATGTGTCGAACGCCTATATCTACGACTATAATCCCGGTGTCGAAGAACTGATGGTGACCTACTCGATGCCGCTCGGCGACTGATCGCCGGCGCTCAGGCGCCATCGGACGTGAGGTCGGGCGCGCGCAACAGCGCCGGCACTTCCATGAGCACCGGCCCGTCGGTCCACAAGAGGAAACAGCGCACGGCCCGTCCCGGCCAGATCGCGCCAACCAGCGCCCGATAGGCGTCCATCTGCTGGCGATAGGCGGTCGGCACCGCCTCGAGCGAGGGCGGCACGGGTCGCAGCGTCTTGTAATCGACGATCGCAACCGCGTTGTCCGAAACCGCAAGCCGGTCGATCTGGCCTGACATCGCAAGGCGGCTGCCGTCCTCCTGTTCGATCTCGCCGACCAGCGGCACCTCGGCAAGCGAGCCTGCACCAAACAGATGCACGAGATCGGGCGCATCGAGTATGGCCAGCACCTCGTCGAGCAATGATTTTCGTGTCGCGGCGTCGAACGCGTCCGCATGCGCTTCGAGCAAGGCAGCGCCCGCCTCGCGCCGTCGCGCCATCGGTAGTGACGGCAACAGTTCGAGCAGCCGATGCACCACCCGGCCGCGGCGAAATCCGGCTTCGCGATCGGCACCGGCCAGAGCCAGCGGCGAGCGTGGCGGCGGATCGTTCGACACCGGCCTTGACGGCGCGAGCGGTCGGACCAATGCGCGTTCGGGATCGGGCAGCCGCGTCGCCCATTCCGGCAGCGGCGGCGGCGAGGTCAGATCCGTCGCCGTTTCCGCCTTGTCCGGCATCGCTGCCGTGCGGCCGGCCGCGCGGCGGCGCCCTTCGCCGATCCAGCCCTCCTCGCCCAGCTCGCCGCTATTCTCGAAGGCGAAAGGTTCGGTGGTCTCGGCCAGCCCCTGCTCGATCAGGCGATACCAGCAGCGATCGGGAATCTTTCTCTTCCTGTCCTGCCAGCCCCCGATATAGAGCCGCTCTTCCGCGCGGGTCATCGCCACATAGAGCAGGCGGCGATATTCGGCCTCGCGCGCCGCACTCACCTGCTGGCGCAATCCGCCGGCCATGTCTTCCTCGTCGCCGCGACGCGGCGCCCAGATCAGCCCGCCCTGCAGATTGAGTTTCTCGTTGTCGGGAAACCAGAGCAGCCGTTCGCGATCCTGCGGCAGCGATGTCGTATCCGGCAGATAGACGATCGGCGCCTGCAAACCCTTCGCACCGTGCACGGTCATGATGCGCACCTGCTCGCGCGAGCCGCGATCGAGATCGCGTTTCACCTCGGTGTCGCTCGCCCCGAACCACGCGAGAAATCCCTGCAGCGACGGCGCGTGTCGCCGGTCGTAGTCGAGCGCAAGCGCCAGAAACTCGTCGAGCGGATCGGCGGCATCGAGCCCGAGCCGCGCGATCATCGCCCGCCGTCCGGCACGATCCGGTCGGGCATCGCCGCTGCGGCCCAGCGCCCGCTGAAACAGTTCGAAGGGCGGCAAATAATCGACCGATGCCAGCAGCATCGACAGAAAATCGTAGGCCTGTTTGTAGGACGGCAATGCGTCGCGCCGCCGGAGCAGCGCAGACCAGAGCGTACCCTGACGGTTCCAGGCGAGATCGAACAGCTCATCGTCGGACAGGCCGACCAGCGGCCCGCGCAGCACCGTCGCCAAAGCCAGATCGTCGCCGATATGCAGCAGGAACTCGGCCAGCACCCTTAGATCCATGACCGCGATTTGTTCGGTCAGGTTCATGCGGTCGACGCCGGCAACGCCGATGCGGCGCTCCTTGAGTTCGCGCACCAGCGCCGAGAGAAACTGGTTGCGCGTTCGCACCAGCACCATGATGTCGCCGGGCCGGATCGGCCGGTCGCGCGATTCGAGCATCTCTTCTGAATTCACCAGATCGGCGATATGGGCGGCAACGCCGCGCGCCAGCCGCTCGCGCGGCGAATCCGAGGGGAACCGTTTGACCGGCGGCGCCCAGGGCTCCGGATCCTCGATCTCGCGTGCCGTCACCAGCGGCCAGAGTTCGACCCGCCCTGCCTGACCGGTACGGGTCGCGAGATGCTGGAGCTGCGCGATATCGGTCTCGACCACGCCGTTCGACGCATCCTCGTTCGAGAACACATTGTCGACCGCGTCGAGCACTGTCTCGACCGAGCGGAACGACACGCCGAGCGGCACCACACGCAACGCCTCGCCGGTCTCGCGAATGCGCTCGGCAAACCAGTCGCGCATCCGCTCGAAGGAATCGGGATCGGCACCCTGGAAACTGAAGATCGACTGCTTGCGATCGCCCACGGCGAAGATCGTGCGCGCGCCGCCATCGCGCTCCGCGCCCTTCCCGGCGAAGAACTCGGCCGTGAGCGCCCGGATGATGCGCCATTGGGCGGGGCTCGTATCCTGCGCCTCGTCGACCAGCACATGATCGATGCCGCGATCGAGCTTGTAGTGCACCCAGGCGGCACCAGCATCGGCGAGCAGGGCCGCCGCCTGTTCGATCAGATCGTCGTAATCGAGCGCGGCCCGCATCGCTTTGCGCGATGCATAGCCTTCGAGCACAGCGCTGCCGAGCACCAGCAGCGCCCCCGTCGCCTCGATCAGGCGCAAACCGGTGCGCTTTTCCTGGATCGCGAGAATGCGGGTGGTTTCTGCCGCCACGGTATCGGCGATCTGCGGAAATTTCTTCAGAACAGCCTGCGCGGGAAATTTCTTTCGCGCCGTTCCGTCCTTGGTCAGGAAGGCGCGCGCATAGTCGTCGAATATATCGCTGCGGCGACCGACATCGCCGGCAAGCCAGTCCGTCATGCGCGTGCCGACCTTGATATCGTTCGGACCGCTCTCGAGCAGGGCCGCCATGCATTGGCGCAAAGCGTCGGCATCGTATGCCGCGTCGGCGCAGGCGACGCGCAGCACGCCCGCCTCGCTGTCGCCCGCCGCCAGCCCGAACCGGTCGCGCAGTTTGCCGATCGCGCCGTCGACGCCGCCCTCGCGATCGAGATGCCGGCGCAGGCGCGATTGATGCAGGCGCATTTGACTGATCAGATCGACGAACTCGTCCTCGCCGATGCGCGCGGTGACGGTAGCGACGGCGCGCCCAAGCGGCGAAGCGGGTTTGGCGGCAGCGCGGCCGAGCGCCGCCCGGATCGCCTCGCCGAGAAGCTGTGCGGAATCGCGTTCCTCGATCAGCTCGAACTGTGGTGCTACGCCGGCCTCGAGCGGAAAGCGGCGAAGCAGGGACTGGCAGAATGCATGAATCGTCATGATCTTCAGTCCGCCCGGCACGTCGAGCACGCGCGCGAAAAGCCGGCGCGCCAGGATGCGGACGGGCCCCTTCGGCACCCGGCCGAGAAGATCGGCGAACGCCTTGTCGAGTTCCGGTTCGGCGCAGGCGGCCCAGTCACCCAAAACTTTCGCGATGCGATTGGCCATTTCGGCGGCCGCGGCCCGGGTGTAGGTCAGGCAAAGAATGCGTTCGGGCGGTACCTCGTCGAGCAGCAACCGCAGCACGCGATCGACCAGTAGCTTGGTCTTGCCGCTGCCCGCCGACGCCGAAACCCACGCGGATCCCGACGGATCGGCGCCCTCGCGCTGGCGTTCGTTGGCCTCGGCCATTGCATCGCGGGGTGCCTCGCGCGGCATCTCTCGGGTCATGGTGCGCTCACTCCCCTTCGCCGCCGGTCGCCGACCATTCGGCGACGCGCGCGAGATGGTCGTAGGCGCTGAACCGCGGCGCAAAGCGCGGATGCGGCCGCGACGGATAGGGCGTCTTGCGCCGTGCGAACCGTTCGACCAGCCGGCGCAGGCCCTGCTCGGCCGCAAGCGCGAGCTCGAGCGCCAGGTCGCCGGCGGCGATCGGTTTGATCTCGCCGGGCTTTTCGCCGCCGGTCAGCTTCCAGTACTCGAGCACGAGATCGCGCCCGGTCGCATCGCCGATCGCCGCGAAGGCGCCGGCGCGGGCCATCGCCGCCTCGAGCGTCAGTTGCGGTGCATAGCCGTATTCGACGCTGCCCAATTTGGGAACATAACCCGTCTTGTAGTCGCCGATCGCGAGCGCGCCGTCGCGCCGCCGTTCGATGCGATCGACGCGCGCCGTCAGGGTGAAATCGAGATCGCCGAGCCGCCATTCTGCGTTCTGTTCGCTGAGCACGTCCGCTGTGCCGGACCGGCGTCGCGCCTCTTCCTCGAGGAACCAGTCGACGATGCGCTCGAAGCGCGGCCACCAGAACGCGCGCACTTCGGGCCGGTCGAGCGCCGGCCCGAATGCGTCGGCGCCGAACTGCAACAGCGCCGCGCGTGCCGTCGCGGGAATCGTCTGCGGGTTCGCGCGCACGAACGCATCGAGCGCCGCATGAATGAA
>JBBDWW010000083.1:0-1161 GCA_040902645.1 Dongiaceae bacterium
CCGCAGCAGGGCGCCAATGTTTACGACATCCTGCGCCACGACACGCTGGTGCTCAGCCGCGCGGCGGTCGAGCATCTCGAATCGCGGCTGAAGTAGGGAGCGCACGATGAAAAAAGCAACAGTGACGCTCTCGAAGGAACGCATGTACGACCTGGTGCGCTCGCCGGTGGTAACTGAAAAGTCGACCATGGCATCGCAGTTCAACCAGGTGGTCTTCCGCGTGCCGCTCGATGCGAGCAAGCCGGAGATCAAGGCAGCGGTCGAAGGCATCTTCAGCGTGAAGGTGCTCGCGGTGAATACGATCCGCTCCAAGGGCAAGCTCAAGCGGTTCCGCGGGCAGCTCGGGCGGCGGTCCGACACCAAGAAGGCCATGGTGACTCTGGCGGAAGGCCAGAGCATCGACGTGACGACGGGCGTGTGACGGAGAGATTGGTACGATGGCACTGAAAACTCACAGGCCGGTCACGCCCGGCACCCGCCAGCTGGTCCTCGTCGACCGGAGCGAGCTGTATAAGGGCAAGCCCGTCAAGGCGCTGACCGAAGGTCTGACCAGCACCGGCGGCCGCAACAATCATGGCCACATCACCTCGTATCAGCGGGGCGGCGGTCACAAGCGGCGCTATCGCAAGGTCGATTTCAAGCGCCGCAAATACGACATGGTCGCGACGGTGGAGCGGCTCGAATACGATCCAAACCGGACGGCGTTCATCGCGCTGATCCGCTACGAGGACGGCGAGCAGAGCTACATTCTCGCACCACAGCGGCTCAAGGCCGGCGACAAGGTGATGTCGGGCGAACGCACCGATATCAAGCCGGGCAACGCGATGCCGCTGAAGAGCATTCCGGTCGGGACGATCGTCCACAATGTGGAGCTTCGTCCGGGTGCCGGCGGTCAGTTCGCGCGCTCGGCCGGCACGTATGTCCAACTCGTCGGACGCGACCAGGGTTACGCGCTGCTGCGCATGACCTCGGGCGAAGTTCGCAAAGTGCGCGGCGAGTGCATGGCAACGATCGGTGCGGTCTCGAATCCGGACCGGCAGAACGAAAGCCTGGGTAAGGCCGGTCGCAGTCGCTGGCTCGGTCGCAGGCCGCATGTGCGCGGCGTTGCGATGAACCCGATCGATCACCCGCATGGCGGCGGCGAAGGCCGCACCTCGGGCG
>JBBDWW010000084.1:0-1157 GCA_040902645.1 Dongiaceae bacterium
TGCCGCCCATGTGGCCGCACTTTTTCACCGACGCGAGCTGGTCCTCGAAGTGCACGCCCGCGGCGCCGGCGTCGATCATCGCCTTCATCAGCTCGAAGGCATTCAGCACGCCGCCGAAGCCGGACTCGGCGTCGGCGACGATGGGCGCGAACCAGTCGATGTCGCCCTTGCCTTCCAGGGTCTGGATCTGGTCCTGCCGCATGAGCGCATTGTTGATGCGCTTGACCACCGAGGGCACCGAGGTCGTCGCATAGAGCGACTGGTCCGGGTACATGGAAAGCGAGTCGTTCGCGTCCGCGGCCACCTGCCAGCCCGAGAGATAGATCGCGGGCACGCCCGCCTTCACCTGCTGCATGGCCTGGTTGCCGGTCAGCGCGCCGAGCGAGTTCACGAAGGGACGCTCGTGGCACATCTTCCAGAGCTTTTCCGCGCCCAGTTTCGCGAGCGTGTGCTCGATCGGCACGCTGCCGCGCAGCCGCACCACGTCTTCGGCCGTGTAGCCGCGCTTCACGCCCTGCCAGCGCGGGTTCTCGGTCCAGTCCTTGTTCAGCGCGGCGATTTCCTGGTCACGTTTCTGCATGGGATTCCTTGCGATCGATTGAAGGGAGCGTCCCACCGACCATAGCCCAGAAAAATGGCGCGCAGCAACAACTTGCTGCTCGTGTACTTAGTACACACAAAACAAGGATTTACAGGCACTTATGACCACATCGTTTCACGATGCGGATGATGGTTTCAGAATGGTGCTGCTGCGCAATACTCAGGTCTGGATGAGCTTGCGGTGGCGCTGGATGCTCATCAGCAGACCGATGCCGACATAAAGCGTCGCCAGCGCGGTGCCGCCGTAGGAAATGAAGGGCAGCGGCACGCCGACGATCGGCAGGATGCCGGCCACCATGCCCATGTTGACGAACGCGTAGGTGAAGAAGATGAGCGTCACGCCGCCGGCGAGCAGCCGCCCGAACAGCGTCGCCGCCTGAGCGGCGATGGCGAGGCCGCGCGCGATGAGCAGCGCGTACAGAGCAAGGAGCAGCACGTTGCCCAGCAGCCCGAACTCCTCGGAGAACACGGCGAAGATGAAATCGGTGTGGCGCTCGGGAATGAACTCGAGGTGCGTCTGCGAGCCGTTCAGCCAGCCCTTGCCGGCGATGCCCCCC
>JBBDWW010000085.1:0-7380 GCA_040902645.1 Dongiaceae bacterium
GGCTGTCTTTCGATCGCGCGCAGCGAGCGGCTCGGCAGCTTCAAGCCGGCGGAACGGCGGCGGTTGGTCGATGCAGCACCCGTCATCGCCTCGCTGCTGAAGACGGTGCTTGCCGACGCGGGACCGGCTCTATGGCCGGCCGATCCCGCGCTCGATACGCCGCATAAAAGGGTCGATCGCGTGCTCGAACGGATGGGGGCGGGCATTCTCTCTTCGCGCGAGCGCGAGGTGGTGCAGCTTCTGTTCCGCGGCCATTCGGCGAAGGGTTCGGCGCGAATGCTCGGCATCGCACCGGGCACGATCCAGAATCACATGAAGGCCGTGCACCGCAAACTCGGCGTCGGTTCGCAGGCGGAACTGTTCGCGATGTTCATGGACGTGCTGCTGCACCCGGAGGGCGCGTCAGTCACTCCGCCAGCGCGAACGGGTTGAACCGCGTCCCGCGATCGTACACGTCGATGCCTTCGGCGCGCTTCAGCCAGTTGACGACCGCATAGGTCGCCGGCGTCATTGCCGCCTCGTAGACGCATTTCAGCGCCCATTCGGTGAGCACGATCGCGACGATCGCCTCGATCGGAAACACGCCGGCAAAGGCGAGCACCGCGAAGATCGTGGTGTCGAGGCTCTGGCCGATGACGGTCGAGCCGATGGTGCGCGCCCACAGACGCTGGCCGCGCGTCCAGATCTTCATCTTGGCCATCACGTAGGAGTTGACGAACTCGCCGACGAGATAGGCCGCGAGCGAGGCGGCGAGGATGCGCGGCGTCTGGCCGAGGATCTGCACATAGGCCTCGTGATCCTCGTAGAACGAGGCGGGCGGCAGGGCGATCGCGATCATCACGGCGGCGACTGCGACCAGATTGCCGGCGAAGCCGAGCCAGATCACCTGGCGCGCGCGTCGATAGCCGTACACCTCCGTCAGCACGTCGCCGATAATGTAGGTGAGCGGGAATACGATCAGCGCCGCCGACAGCGTGAGCTCGCCGAATTCGACGATCTTCCCGGCGATGAAATTGGACACGACCAGGCAGGCGACGAAGACCGCGACCAATGTCAGAAACCGGCCGGAAATCGGCGGTAAAGGGGCCGGGCGATGGGTGGGGCTGGCGTCGGTCATGGCGGTCGGTGGGTCGCGTCCTGCGGTGACGGGCGAAGACCGATAGGCCTATCATCCCGGCCCCGTCAACCGGGCGTCGGCCCCCCGGGGCGCGCCCGGGAATCGGCCGCGAAATCCGCCCATCCCGACAACGCACCAACCCTTCCGCGAACGATTCAAATCCATGAAATGAAAGTCGACCTGTTCGATTTCGACCTCCCGCGTGAGCGGATCGCAGCGCATCCCGCGCGGCCGCGCGATGCGGCGCGGCTGTTGCATGTGCAAAAGGAGGCGCTCGCCGGCGCGACGATGCGCGACCTGCCGGATCTGCTGCGCGTCGGCGATCTGCTGGTCGTCAACGACACCAAGGTGATCGCGGCACGGCTCAAGGGGAAACGCGGCGCCGCCGGGATCGAGGTGACGTTGCACAAGCGGCTCGGGCCGGGGCGTTGGGCGGCGTTCGCGCGACCGGCGAAGCGGCTCAAGCCGGGCGACCGGATCGACTTCGCCGATGCGGACGGATCGGCGGGTCTCGCGGCGACGGTTGAGGCGAAACATGACGGCGGCGAAGTCGCGCTCGATTTCGCCTGTGACGACGCGACGCTGCTGGCGGCGCTCGAGCGCATCGGCGCGATGCCGCTGCCGCCCTATATTCCGCGCGAGGCACCCGATCCGGCCGACCGCGCCGACTATCAGACTTTGTTCGCGCGCGAGCCGGGCGCGGTCGCGGCACCCACGGCCGGGCTGCATTTCACCGATGCGCTATTGGCGGCGCTGGATGCGAAGGGCATCGCGCGGACCAGCGTGACGCTGCATGTCGGGGCGGGTACCTTCCTGCCGGTGAAGGTCGAGGATACGAAGGATCATCGCATGCATGCCGAATATGGCCGAGTGACGAAAGACGCGGCGGATGCGATCAACGCCACGCATGCGCGCGGCGGGCGCGTCGTTGCGATCGGCACCACCTCGCTGCGGCTTGTCGAGAGCGCGGCCGGTGAGGACGGTATCGTCCGGCCGTTCGCCGGCGAGACCGATATTTTCATCACGCCGGGCTATCGCTTCCGCGCGATCGATCTTCTGCTGACCAATTTCCATCTGCCACGCTCGACTTTGTTCATGCTGGTCTGCGCCTTTGCCGGCATCGAGCGCATGAAAGCGACCTATGCGCATGCGATCGAAGCCGGCTATCGCTTCTATTCCTATGGCGATGGCTGCCTTCTCGAGCGGGCCCCAACCATGAGCGCAGGATCATGAGCCCATTCGGATTCACGTTGGAACGCAGCGATGGCGCGGCGCGGCGCGGCCGGGTCGAGACCGCGCACGGATCGTTCGAGACGCCCGCCTTTATGCCGATCGGCACGGCGGCGACGGTCAAGGCGATGACGCCCGATGCAGTACGCTCGACCGGCGCCGAGATCGTGCTCGGCAACACCTATCATCTGATGCTGCGGCCGGGTGCCGGGCGCATCGAGCGGCTCGGGGGTTTGCATAAATTCATGAATTGGCCCGGTCCGATTCTGACCGATTCCGGCGGGTTCCAGGTGATGTCGCTCGCCAATCTGCGCAAGATCACCGAGCGCGGTGTCACCTTCCAGTCGCATATCGACGGTTCGTCGCACGAGCTCACGCCCGAGCGCGCGATGGAAATCCAGCGCCAGCTCGATGCCACGATCACGATGGTCCTCGACGAATGCACGCCGTTTCCTTCCGACGAGAAAACCGCGGCGGATTCGATGCAGCGTTCGATGCGCTGGGCGCAGCGTTGCCGCGATGCGTTCGATGCGCGTCGGGGCTATGGGCTCTTCGGCATCGTGCAGGGCAGCATCTATCCGGCGCTGCGCGAGGAATCGGCCGCCGCCCTGATCGGGACCGGGTTCGACGGTTATGCCGTCGGCGGGCTCGCGGTGGGCGAGGGGCAGGCGATGATGTTCTCGATGCTCGATGCGACCTTGCCGCATCTACCCAATGGCCGGCCACGCTATTTGATGGGCGTCGGCCGGCCCGACGACATCGTGGGCGCTGTCGCGCGCGGGATCGACATGTTCGATTGCGTGATGCCGACCCGCTCGGGCCGCACCGGACAGGTCTTCACGCGGCGCGCGACGATCAATATCCGCAACGCGCGGCACCAGGACGATCCGCGACCGCTCGACGAGAGCTGTTCATGCCCTGCCTGCACCCAATTCTCGCGCGCCTACCTGCATCATCTCGCACGCAGCGAGGAGATGCTCGGGCCGATCCTGCTCACCTGGCATAATCTCACGCACTATCAGACGCTGATGCGCGAGATCCGCGAGGCGATCGCGGCCGGGCGGTTCGACGTGTTTCACGCTTCATTCGCCGCCGCGCAGGCGAAGGGCGATATCGAGCCGGTGTGAGGCGGCGTGCGCCGAGAGATCAATCGGGTGACCTCATCCTGAGCTTGTCGAAGGATGAGGCGGCACAATCCTGCGACCCTCATGGTTCGACAAGCTCACCATGAGGGTTGGTGACGACATGATGTATCGGTTGCCCCATGCTAGACTCCACCCATGCTCATCCCTGCCGATACAGCATCTGAACAGACGGTCACTGCCGACGAGTCCGTCCGCGCCGCGATCCGGGCCGAGGCGCGCGCGCTCGGCTTCGATACGGTCGGGTTCGCGCGGCCGGAGATCGGAGAAGCCGGTGCAAAGCTCGATGCGTTTCTCGAGGCTGGCTGGCACGGCACGATGGGCTGGATGGCGCGCAACGCCGATCGCCGGCGCGATCCGCACGCGATCTGGCCCGAAGCGCGCAGCGTCGTGCTGGTCGGCACCAATTATGCACCGAAGGACGATCCGCTCGCGCTGCTCGCACACAAGGATCGCGGCAGTATCTCGGTCTATGCGCGGAGCCGCGACTATCACGATGTGATGAAGCCGCGGCTGCGCAAGCTTGGCGAATGGCTCGCGCGCAAATATCGCTGCGAGGCGAAACTGTTCGTCGATACTGCACCCGTGATGGAGAAACCGCTCGCCGAGCGCGCCGGCATCGGCTGGCGCGGCAAGCACACCAACCTGGTCTCGCGCGAGTTCGGCTCGTGGCTGTTCCTCGGCGCCTTGTTCACGACGCTCGATCTCGCGCCCGATGACGCGGAGGTGGATCACTGCGGGACCTGCAGCCGCTGTCTCGATATCTGTCCGACGGCCGCCTTTCCGGAGCCCTACCGGCTCGATGCGCGGCGCTGTATCTCCTATCTCACGATCGAGCATGACGGGCCGATCCCGGACGAGTTTCGAACCGCGATGGGCAACCGCATCTATGGCTGCGACGATTGCCTTGCGGTCTGCCCGTGGAACAAATATGCGAGTGCCACGAAAGATTACGCGTTCCTGCCGCGCGCCGAACTGACCGCGCCGAAACTGGTCGAACTGGCGGCACTCGACGATGCATCGTTCCGCGCGCTGTTCGCCGGCTCGCCGATCAAACGGATCGGCCGCGAGCGGTTCATCCGCAACGTCGCGATCGCGCTCGGCAATGACGGCTCGCCGGAAGCGCGGGCGGCACTCGACCGACTCGCGCGCGACGAGAGCCCGGTGGTCGCCGAGGCGGCGCAATGGGGACTCGACCGTCCCGCCACGCCGGATCGACAATAATGCGGCTCAATATTGCCAAATAATTCCTAAAATGACGTCCGGACGATTTCTGGAGATTTACCGCAATTACGGTATTCTATTGAAATGTACCTATTCTGGACCATTTGTATTATTGTTCCGTTTCATTGAGCCTTCAACAGATAGGCGCCCCAATGTCCTTCAAGAGTTTTTCCACCGCGCAACCGGTGTCAGCCAAAGAGCAGCCCGGCGAGAAATCACGGATGACGCCGCCCGTCGTTCAGCCGGCGGCGCCCGCAAAGAAGGCGGTCGAAGCCGCACCGGCGCCGGCCAAAAAGTCCTGAATTCGGCAAGCCGGTTCTGCCGGCATTTGCTGCGCAATCGTCCGAGAGGACGGCTTGCCCTAACCATCGGGCGTCATTCGGGAACCGCGCGGGCCCGCGGCCTGAAACAAGGTGCCCAAAACAGTTCGCTCAGTTTGTTCGCTGCGTGTCTGCACGCAGCAAAAGCGGGCGCATAACAAACCTCACAGGGAGAAATCGAACATGAATCGTGAAAAATTGAAGCCCTTTATCGGCGGTGTCGTGGCGGGTGGTGTCGCGCTCGCGATCGTTGCGTTCAGCGCAGGCTGGATCGTGACCAGCGGATCGAATGCGCGTCAGGTTCAGACCGCATGGGTCGACGGTCAGGCCTCGATCTGCGCCTCGCTGGCGCAGACGCATCGCGACGCGACGGGAGACGTGGCCGACCTTTCCGGCTACCAGGCGCGCGAAGCGCGGGAGGAACTGGCGAAGGCCTATGCCGTCGTCCTGCGCGGCGAGGAAGTCGCCAATGCCGGCGTCGTCACCGCCTGCTCGGACCTGCTGAAGACCAGCGGGACCTAAGAAATAACCAACCGCAGCGCGGCGACGGCCGATAAGGTCGTCGCCTGCGCGGCGGCCGAGCGGAGGGCGACGCGCGGTCATCCCGCAACGCGGTGCCATGCTAGCGAATCGGCTCCGCATTCCTCCAGTCGTCATCGCCGGGCTTGACCCGGCGATCCATGGTTCGGTCAATCTCGAAAGTATCGGTGAAGCCTGGCGTATCGGTACGGTGGATGCCCCGGTCAAGCCCGGGCATGCCGAGTTAAGTTGTTGGGTGCGAGCTCGTATCCGCGCGCACCGATACGGAGCCGCTAATTGAAGTCCCGCTTGATGATGCGATGATAGTTCTTCGAATGGACACGGCGTTCGTTTGCGCCGGAACCTTCATAGGCATCGAGCGTCGCATTGAAAATGTAATCGGCTTTCGTGCAGGTCATCACGGTGCGCGTTTCGGTACGCGTCTGCCAGTCGCCGCGCCCGATCGAATACGAAACCGAGATGTCGACCTCGGCCGATAGCGGATCGTCCGCTTTGACACTGAAGATCTCGATCGTGTTGGATTCGGATTCGAGTCCGTGCGAATCGATGATGAAGCGACCGCTGCGCTCCTCGATATGGTAGCGCGTCATTTTGCTGCCGATATCGTGCTCGAACCAGCGCCGGCTGCTGCCCGGCGTCAGATGCGTGCGCTTCTGCGGCGGCGCGCTTTCGGATCCCTCGAACGCACGCAGCTTGCTGTCTTCCGCGCGTGGCTTGCGGGTCGGCAGCACGAGCTTGCTCGCCTCCGTCTGCACCGTGAGCGTCACCGGTTCGGGCGACGGCCACAGGATCGGCCAGTAGCTGGTCGATAAGGCAAGCCGGATGCGATGGCCCTTCGGAAAAGCCCAGCCGATGTCGCAGAGCTGAACCTTTATTTTGGTGCGTTCGCCGGGTTTCATCGCCACCGGCTGCTCGTGGCTGTTCCGGTGGCTGAGATTGAGCACGCCGTAGGTGACTCGCTGCGAGGAGCCGTCCGGCCCGACATCGCAGATACGGGCAACGACGAAACCCTGCTTGCGGTCGATCGCGAGATCGAGTTCCACGACCGGAGCGCCCAGAATCTCCAGCGGTGCCTCGAGCGGCGCGCTGTCGAAACAGAGCGATTTGCCGTCGTCCATGCGCTGGTCGGGCTGGCCCTGCGGCCCGAGCCCATAGCCGCACCACGCACCGCTGCCGGCACCGTTATCCTGGGGTGACAGATAGGAGACGGCGGTTTCCTTGCCCGCCTTGGCCGCGAGTCCGTCGCTGTTCAATGCGAGCGCGAGCGGCACAATGTTCGGCGAGGGCCATGAAGGCTCCACGACCCAGCGCCCCTTGCGCTCCTCATAGAAGGCATGCGGCGGCTCGCGATCGAGAATCCAGGCGCGATACTCGGGCTCGTCCATGATCCCGGTATCCTTGCCCTTCAGCCACTGGTCCCAGAACCGCAAACATTCATTCAAGAAGCCGATGCGCGGGCCCGGTTTGGCGAAATGCGGATATTTATGCGCCCATGGTCCGACCAGACCCTTCTTCGGGCATTGAAGATGCTCGAGCATGCGCGGGATGGTGTTCGAATAACCGTCGGCCCAGCCGCCGACGAGGTAGACCGCCGCCTCGATCGCCGACCAGTCCTCGCAGATCGAACCATGTTTCCACAACGCGTCGCGACGCTGATGCTCGAGCCAGTCGGCCGCGAGCAACGGATGGTTCTTGAGCCGGTGCATCCATACGTCGCGCCATTTATCGCCGAGCAGCGCTTTGTCGGGCGTGCGCGACATATAACCGAACATGACCGAACCCCAGCCGAGATTGTCGTTCAGCAGCG
>JBBDWW010000086.1:0-6335 GCA_040902645.1 Dongiaceae bacterium
AGCGCATCGAGCTTGCCGGTGATCACGCCCACGACATTGCCCGACAAGTCGACCAGCGGCCCGCCGCTATTGCCCGGCTGCACCGGCACGCTGATCTGCAGATAACGCGTGTCGTCGTAGAGCCCGGCAAGCCCGCTGACCGTGCCGGTCGTCACCTTGACCTGCGAGGACAGCAAGCCCGTGAGCGGATAGCCGATCGCGATCACGTCTTCCGCGAGGCGCACCGACCGGCCGTCCCGAAACTTGACGAAGGGCCGCGCCTCGAGCGGTGCGGCGGCGCGCAGCACCGCCAGATCGTTACCCGGATCGCTGGCGATCAGCGCCGCATCCGCCGCCGGTTCGCCGGCAAAGCGCACGGTCACGCGCCGGCATTCGGCGATCACATGATTGTTGGTCAGGACATTGCCGCGCGCATTGAGCAGCATGCCGGTACCGCTGCCGACCGCGACGTCGACGCCGGACGCTTCCGGCTCTACCGGTTCGGGTATCTTCTCGGCGACCGGTTCGTCGGTGAGCGCGGCATAGTCGGTCAGGATGCTCTCCAGCGCGTCGAGCAGGCTCTCGCTGATCGCGCCGTCTTCGGGCAGGCCGACATCGCGCCGGAATTCGCGGATGGCTGATTGGGTGCGTGGTCCGAGCGCGCCATCGGCAGGCCCGGCGTCGTAACCGAGAATCGCGAGGGCCTGCTGTACCCACAAAACCTCCTCGCCTTGATAGTAGGTCGTCTCGCTCGTGGTGCGATCGCCACCGAGGCCCGGCGTTTTGACCGGCCCGACGACCGAATTGGGGATCGGGTTCTCGATCGCGCTCGCGGCGGCGCTCGGGCTGTCGATATTGTCGGTGATGTTCACGGCCATCGCGTCGGCGGCGGCGATGTCTTCGGCGCTCATCGACGCGCGGAGCCGGGTTCGCTCGTCGATCGCCGCGTTACGGTACTCGCTGCCCTCCGGTTCGCGCGCCGCGACGATGCCGAACAGCGCATAGGCAAAACTGATGTCGCGCGCGACACCGTTGCCGGCCGCGTAAAGATACGCGAGATAATACATGCCGGTCGTGCTCTGCTCTTTGCTGGCGGCGGCGTAATACTCGAAGGCGCGCTCGTAACTCTGCGTCACGCCCATCCCGTACTCGTAGAGATAGCCGAGGCCGACCAGCGCATCGAGATCGCCGCCATCCGCAGCGACGCGATAGAGACGCTCCGCTTCGCGATAGTTCTGTTTGACGCCTTCGCCGATCTCGTAAAGATAGCCGAGCGCGTAATGTGCCGAGATATGGCCCTGGTCGACGGCACGTTCGTACCAGAGCGCGGCGCGCTGATAATCCTGTCGCACGCCAAGCCCGAATTCGTAGAGCAGGCCGAGGCCATATTGCGCGTCGCGATCGCCGTCGCGCGCGTCGGGCTCCCATTCGGAGAACGCCGTCTGATAGTCGCCGTTCGCATAGGCGCGATCGCCCTTTGCAACGTCGGCAAGCGCCGGCATGGCCGACACCAGCAGCAAGATCAGCGTGACGATCAAAAGGCGCATTCCCAGCCCCGCTCCTGGAAGGCCCCATCATTATAGGCGCCGGCCGCCGCCTCTTCACCCGACTCCGGCGCCGGGAACCGCGCTTTTGGGCACCCGTTGCGCTTCAAGTAACCCATTATGTAAAATAAGGGCCATGTGGGGGATGGGGGCAATCAGGGTGACTGCCTTGCTGGCGGCCGTTTTTGCGGCGCCTGCAGGCTTGGGCGCCAGCGATCAGGCCGATTGCAGCAGCGGCAAGGTTCTGGAGATGGACCCGGTTCGCTATGTGGCCGCCTGCATGAATCTGGCGGAGCAGGGCTACGACGAGGCGCAGTTCAATCTCGGGCTGATCCACGACACCGGCCAGGGCGTGCCCCAGGACTACAGCGAAGCCCTGCAATGGTATCTGCCCGCCGCCGAGGCCGGCTTCGTGCCGGCCCAGTTCAATCTCGGCAACATGTATTACTACGGCTGGGGCGTATCGCAGGATCTTGCACAGGCCGCCTACTGGCATCGCGTGGCAGCCGAGAACGGTCATGCCTGGTCGCAGCATAATCTCGCCTGGATGTATCTGAACGGCGAGGGCGTGCCCAAGAACACGCAGGAGGCCGTGCGGCTTTATCGCGCCGCCGCCGATCAGGGGTTTGCGCTCTCGCAGAACGATCTCGGTTATCTTTACGCGACCGGCCACGCCGTCGAGCAGAACTATGTGAGCGCGATGATGTGGTACGAACTCGCGGCCGGGCAGGGCGATCCGCGCGCCCTGCACAACATGGCTTACATGAAGGAACGCATGTCGACGCAGCAGGTGTCGCGTGCGGAACAGCTCGCCGAAGCCTTCCAGCCGGTCTCCAGGTTCACCCTCTACGAATAGCCGGGATCTCTTTCGCGTCCCGCACCGCGCCGCGCGATCGACTGCGCCGTTCGATCGCGTCGGCCGCGACGCATTGCCGTCTCGTCCTGCCGTCTCGCGCGATGGGCCGGCTGTGCTAGCCTTGCGCCCGTGCGCCCGGTCCCGATGCCCGCTTGGTGGAACTGGTAGACACAAGGGACTTAAAATCCCTTGGCCCGAAGGGGCCGTGCCGGTTCGAGTCCGGCAGCGGGCACCACGATCGCACCAGTCGGAACCGGTCTTCTGTGCGCCCGTCGATGACGGGGCGACAGAGGCTCTCATCCTTGATCGGCAAAGCGGGAGAGCGAATCCGTTACAGCCATGCAGCGCGGTGTTGTCGCAACAGCGCGCCAAAAAGAAACCCCGGCCTGAGCAGCCGGGGTTTCCCCCGTCGAACGATCGCCGATCGGGTCAGTGGCCGCCGAGATTGTTCCATTCCGGCAGCAGAACGATCGAGTTCGGGTTGAACCCGGCATTCTTGAGCGTATCCATGCTCGCGACGACTTTGCCGCTTTCGAGATCGACAACCGTCACGGCGCCGTCGCTGAGGCCCGGCAGGTTGAGCAGCGCATTCTGGACGAATCCGTATTTCTCATCCTTGGTGATCGCGACATGGTGTGCGCCTTCGCCGGCCGGGATCGCCGAAAGATGCTGCGGTGCCCCGATGTCGGTGACGTCGAACACATGGAGCTGCCCCGGCTTGCCAGTGGTGACATAGAGCCGGTCGCGCGCATCGTTGAAATACATTTCGAGCGGCACACCGGCGTCCATCGCCCCGAAATCGAACACCTGTGCGGTGTCGAAATCGCTCGTGGCTTCGTTCCAGGTCAGCGTCCAAAGCGTGCCGCCGAACATGTTGGTCACATAGGCAATCGGCGTGTCGGCGTCGGGTACGAACAGTACCTCGACCGGCGCCTCGCCGGAGCCCTCCGGTTTCAGCGAGAGACGCTTGGTATCGATGAGCTCGTAAGACGTGGCGTCGACAATGGACACGAATTCGTGCGGATCGCTGAGATCGCCGCTGACCGTGCTCGTTACCACGATCCGGTTGGCCGCCGTGCTGACGCCGAGCCCGTGCGGATAACTGCCAGGCAGATCGATCTGCGCCAACACCTCGTCGGTGGCGACGTCGCCGACGAACACATTGGCGGAGTTCATGCAGGTCAGGAACCAACGTTCGTTCGCTTCGTCGAAGATGACGTCCTCGGCCATCGAACAGCCGCCGACGTCGATCGATTCCAGCCGATAGGGGAAGCGAGTCATGTCGATCACCTGGAGGGCCGGTTGTGCAAGCGACGTCACATAGGCCTTGCTCATGGTCCGGTCGTAGAAAATATGATGCACGATCTGGTCGGCCGGCATTGGAATGTCGGCCAGAATTCTCCCGAAATTCTCCGATTCCGGGTCGACATCGATGATGGCGATACCTTCGCGCCTCTCGCCGGGCGCGGTGAGCTTGAGTGCCTCGAGCGATTCGGGGCTCTTGGTCTCGTAATTCATCATTGCAAGAATTTCGGCCTCGGACGATGAAGTCGGGATCGCCAACGAAGCGGCGACGATCCCGGCAAGGGCTATTGCCGTACGCATGATTTTGCCTCGCGGTCTGAATTGCGCCGGGCGCCGTCGCGTTGCGACTGGCGCCCGATCAGTGCGGTAACTATCCTCCCAAGGATGTGCGGTCGCAAGCTGGTCGGGGCGCGGATTCCGTGAAAAATGCGTCATGTGCTGCGTCAAAACCTGACCGCCGATCGATGCCCGGACGGTGCGGTGACTGGAGAAACATTTTGAAACGCAAGACAAAATCGATTTTGACGGCCGGCCTGTGCGCGATTCCGGCCATGCTCGGTCTGGTCGCGCCGGGCTTGTCTTCCGCCGGCGAACTGACATTCCATCTCGTCGTCGAGAACGGCGCTGTGGCCGGCGGCGCGCCGACATTGCGCGCGACGGAAGGCGACGATGTCGCAATCGCCCTGGAGAGCGACGATGGGATGGAGATTCATCTGCACGGCTACGACATCGCCGCGCATCTGGTGCCGGGCGAAACGGTGTCCCTTGTCTTCCGCGCGGACATTGTCGGCCGCTTTCCGGCGGAGCCGCACGATCACGGCGGCGGCCATCGGCCGGCCCTGTTCTATCTCGAAGTCCATCCGCAATAGCAGGGCGGGCGGGAACGCCGCGGTGAAGGCGATCTTCCGCATCGCGCTGCTGGCATTGCCGCTCGCGCTGGTGGCCGGGCCCGCCGGCGCACACGCGTTCGGCGCGCGATACGATCTGCCCCTGCCGCTCGACTACTATCTGGCCGGTGCCGGGGCGGCGGTTGCGCTGTCCTTCGTCGTCATGGCCGTCTTCGCTGCGCATCGCCGGTCGGTGCCGCTGCGGACGGCGCTGGTCGTCTGGCGCGATCCGGACGCGAGTCCGGTCTGGCGCGGGCTTGCGCTGTTCCTGCGCGGCCTCGGCATCGCGCTGTTTCTGCTGATCGTGACGGCAGCCTTGTTCGGCGCCGCCTCGGCGACGAAGAACATGGCGCCGCTTCTGGTCTGGGTCGTCTGGTGGGTCGGGTTTCTGCTGCTCTGTGCGTTTGCCGGCAATCTGTGGCTGGCGCTCGATCCGTGGACTTCGATCCACGATCTCGCCGCACGCGGCCGTTCGGCAACGCCGCGCCGTGCCTGGCCGGCGCGCCTGTCGGGCTGGCCCGCCGTGCTGCTGTTTCTGGCATTTGCTTGGGCGGAGCTGGTCGGGCCGTTCGGCGAGGATCCGCGTGCGCTTGCGCGCGCGATTCTCGCCTACAGCGCGCTGGCCTGGGCCGGCATGGCGGCGTTCGGTCGCGCGGCCTGGCACCGGAACGCGGATCCATTCCGGCGTGTCTTCGCGCTGATCGGCGGCTTCGCAATTCTCGGCCGCGCGCGGTCGCTGCCGGGCCGTCCGCTGGTGATCCGGCTGCCAGGGGCGGGCCTGCTCGAACGCCGCACCGGGCGCCTTGCCGACGTTGCCTTCGTCATGACGCTGCTTGCGACCGTGACGTTCGACGGATTTTCCGAGACGCCGCTCTGGGCCTCGTTCCTCGACTGGATCGCGCGCGATCCGACGCTGCGCCCGCTGCTGCTCGGCATCGCCGCGACCGGTATCGATATTCTCGATGCAATCAGGACCCTGGCGCTGATCGCGGCACCGCTGATCGCATTCGCGGTCTATGCGCTCTTTTGCGCATTGACGGCGCTCGCGGGTCGCGGCGTGACGACCGGGCAGGTGATGCGGGCCTTCGCGCTGTCGCTATTGCCGATCGCGATCGCCTATCACCTCTCGCACTATATTTCGTACCTGCTGCTGGCCGGCCAGTTCGTCATTCCGATGTCCTCGGATCCGTTCGGCGCGGGATGGAATCTGTTCGGCACGGCGGGCTACGTGATGAATATGGGCATCATTGGCGCCCGCGCGGTCTGGTATCTCGCCGTCGCAGCGCTGGTGACCGGACATATAATCGCGGTCGTGCTCGCCCATTCGATCGCGATGCGCGTGTTTGCAACTGCGCGCGCGGCGAGCATCAGCCAGATTCCCTTCCTGGTGCTGATGGTCGCCTTCACCGCCTGCAGCCTCTGGATCCTCGCGCAGCCGGTCGTCAACGAGCCGGCGATGTCGGGCGGGTAATCGGCAGCCTTATCCGATCACCGGCAGGATCGCCGGCGCGCGTCGCGTCAGCATCTGCGGAGCGCCATCGCGCACGACGACGTCCTCCTCGAACACCATGAAGCGGCCGTCGCCATAGGCAAGCGACGGCTCGAGCGTGATAACCATGCTCTCCGCCAGCACGGTTTCGTCGAATTCCGCATGCGAGGGCCATTCCGTGAGCTGCATGCCGAGCCCGTGTCCGAAGCGTCCGACTTCCTGCCCGTAGGGATCGATATCGGCGGTCACGGCCCGCATCGCGCGATGGAGCTCTC
>JBBDWW010000086.1:6345-7378 GCA_040902645.1 Dongiaceae bacterium
GCCCGGCCGCGCCGCGGCGAGGCCGGCATCCATCGCCCGGTTCAGCGTCTCGTAGGCGCGCAGCGAAGCGTCGTCGGCGCGTCCGATTGCGTAATTGCGATCGAAATCGCAGAAATATCCGTCGAAGGTGTTGCCGGTATCGAGCATCAGCACGTCGCCGGCCGTGAGCACGCGATCCGAAGGCGGCGAGATGATGTCGTCGTAACCGCCCGGTCCGGCCCCGCCGGCGAGAAAGGGTATGTCGTCGGTGCCGCGCCCGATGCAGGCGACCCGGAACGCGCGGAACGCCTCGACGAGGGGCTGTCCTTCGTGGAAGAGCGAGGCCGCGTCCTCAAAGACGTCCGACACGATGCTGCAGACATGCGCGATCTTCGCAATTTCGGCTTCGGACTTCACCATGCGCAGCCCGCGCACGATCGGTGTCGCGTCGGCGAACTCGACGTTCGGCAAGGCTGCGCGCAGCCGCTCGAAATCGTTGAGCGGCATCCGCAGCATCGTCTCATGGCCCTTCGGAATGCCGATGCGGCCGCCTCGCTCGTCGACCGGCGCCAGCAGGCCGGCAAGCAGCGAGAGCCCGTCATCGTCGGGCCGCGGTGCGCTCCAGGTCCGGATGTCGTCGATCCAGGTTCGCCGCATCAGCGCCGCGCCGATCTCCGGAATGACGGCGACCGGCTTGCCCTCGCGCGGCACATAGAGAAACCAGGGCCGCGTCGGGCTCTGCCAGAACAGGGTGCGGAACCCGGAGAAATAACGCAGCTCCGGTTCGGTGGTCAGCAGCAGCCCGTCGAAACCCGCATCGGCCATCGCGCGCTGAGCGCGTTCGAGACGGCGCTCGAATTCGGCGACCTGAAATCCGCGCGGCGGTGCCTGTCGGTCCATTCGTTCCTCCTGTCGCATCGCCACGCCTCAATGCGGCGCTGCCGGCGGCACGGCTTCGGTCAGCCCTGCGGCGCGGCCTTCTTCGGTTTGCCGAAACGGGCGTTGAACGCGATCGATACGCGCTCCTGCGCCTCTTCATTGGGATAGACCCAGT
>JBBDWW010000087.1:0-7309 GCA_040902645.1 Dongiaceae bacterium
GGTTCGCGGTTGGACAGGCCGGGGGGATGCAGTTAGATTGCCGCCGCTTCAGGCCACCTTTTTCGGGGTAACGGATCGGAGCGCCGACCGCGTCGCTTCTTGCCGTTGGGGAATTCGGAACTCGCATGTCGTCATCGCTCGAAGCCAACAAAATTGCAGGCGCCATTCTGGTCGCGGGTCTCGTCGCCCTGTCCAGCGGCATCATCGCCGATTTTCTGGTGAAGCCGCAGCACGGCGTCGAACACGCAATCGAAATTCCGGCCGGTGAACCGGCGGCACCCGCCGATGCGGAACCGGTCGGATCGATCGCACCGCTGATGGCCGCCGCCGATCCCGCTGCCGGCCAAACTGTCGCCAAAAAATGTCTCACCTGCCACACCTTCGAACAGGGCGGCGCCAACAAGGTCGGCCCCAATCTCTGGAACGTGCTCGGCGGTCCGGTCGCGCATATGGCGGATTTCAAATACTCGCCCGCGATGGCCGAACATGGCGGCATTTGGGGCTATGAGGAAATCAATGCGTTTGTCGCGAGCCCGCGCACCCATGTGCCCGGCACCAAGATGGCGTTCGTGGGCATCAACAAGATCGAAGACCGCGCCGATCTGCTCGCCTATCTGCGCACGCTCTCGGACAATCCGCAGCCGCTGCCCGAGGTGAGCGCGATCGACGCCGCCGCCGCAGCGGAAACGGCTGCCGCAGAAACCGAAGCCGCAGCAGAGCCTGCCACCGAAGCGCTTGCCACCGAAACCGCCGCGGCCGACACGGCGGCCGATCCGGCCGATGCGGTGGTCGCGATGATCGAAGCGGCCGATCCGGCCGATGGTCAGGCCGTCGCGCGCAAATGCCAGACCTGTCACAGTTTCGACGAGGGCGGCGCCAACAAGGTTGGCCCCAATCTGTGGGACATCGTCAACCGGCCGGTCGCGAGTCATGAGGGCTTCCGCTATTCCGATGCGATGACGGCATTCGGCGGCGAATGGACGTTCCATCGCCTCGCCGGTTATCTCGCCGACCCCAAGGGTTTCGTGCCGGGCAACAAGATGGCGTTCCCGGGCGTGCGCAAGGAAGACGATCTGGCGGCCTTGCTCGCGTTCCTGCGCACGCTCTCGGCCAGCCCCGCACCCATCGAATAACTTGACTGCGCGCGTCCCGGACGGGCTCGTCGCCTTCGCCGAAGAGCTCGCGGACGCGGCGGGCATCGTCATTCGCCGGTACTTCCGCAGCGGTATCGACATCATCGACAAGCCCGATCTGAGCCCGGTCACAATCGCCGACCGCGAGGCCGAAGCCGCCATCCGCACGTTGATCGCGAAGCGCTTTCCCGACCATGGAATCATCGGCGAAGAGCATGGCGAAGACCGGCCGGATGCGGAGTTCGTCTGGGTGCTCGATCCGATCGACGGCACCAAGGGCTTCACCTGCGGCCGCCCGCTGTTCGGCACCCTGATCGCGCTCTGCCGCGAGGGCGTGCCGATCGTCGGCATCGTCGATCATCCGGCGCTGGGCGAACGCTGGGTCGGCGCTGCCGGCCGGCCCACAACATTCGGCGCCAAGCCCGTTCGCACCCGCGGCGGCCGTCAGATCGGCAATGCAGTCTTGCTCGCAAGTTCGCCGCATATGTTCAAGGGCGCGCAGCAGCCGGCCTTCGATCGCGTCCGGCTTGCCTGCCGTTTCGTGCAATACGGTTCCGACTGTTATCACTACGGCATCGTCGCCAGCGGCAATGGCGATATCGTCATTGAAGCCAGCATGGGCATCTACGATTACCTGGCCGCCGTGCCGGTCATCGAGGGCGCCGGTGGCGTGGTGACCGACTGGCGCGGGCGCAAATTGACGATCGCATCGGGCGATACCGTTCTCGCCGCGGGCGATGCGGCGCTCCATGCAGAGACGCAGGCGCTGCTGAACGCCTGAAACCGCAACACCGGCCAATATCGCCGCCAGGGGAGACCATCATGATCCGCGCCACTTGCACTTCCATGAGCAGCCGCGTCGTGGGCCTCGTCGTCGTGCTGATGCTGATCGCGCCGCTGGCATGGGCGGGCGAAAACGATGTGGTCACGACCAAGATCCTCGAAACCTCGGTCACCAACACCGGCGATCCGATCATTTATCCGGAAACCGATCATCCGCTGATCACGGTCGCCATCGTCGAGATTGCGCCGGGTGCCGCGACGCCCGTGCATCGGCATCCGCACCCGATGGCCGCCTATATTCTGGAAGGCACGCTCGAGGTGACCGCGGCGGACGGGACGGTCAATCTCTACCAGGCCGGGGATGCGCTGGTCGAAGCGCTCGACGAGAACCACCAGGGCCGCGTGATCGGCGACGCACCCGTCCGCATCGTGATCACGGTGATGGGCGTTGTCGGCGATCCGGTCTCGATTGTTCAGGAATAAGCGCGCCGTCTACTCGGCCGCGGCAAAGCGCAACAGCGGTGCGCCGTCGGCCGCATCGAGGTAGAGCAACCCGCCATCGAGCCGCCAGACCTGCGCGCGCGTCAACGCATCAAGGAAACGCAACTCCTGATCCGTGATCGGATCGGCGCAGGCCATCTTCGTGGATGCGAGCGGCCCGATCTTCACGACGCCGTCGCCGAGCTCGGCATTGCCGCTGACGCGATTGCAGCCCGCGTGACCGCTGAGCGTTCCGAGCGGATTGAACCGCAGCGAAACATCGGTCCCTTCGATCGGACCAATGCCTTCGATATCCTCAAGCACCCAGCTCACCTCATAGACCGCCGCCGGGTCCGTCGCGACGCGGCCGCCCTCGACCGGCTCCGACGTCGCGTAATGCAGCCAACCAACCAACGCGCCTTCGCCGTCCATCACTTGCTCGAGCCGGCCGCTATCGATCGCCGGCGGCTGGTCGCGTACCGGATGGAAGACAGGATCGCCCTCGCCGGGCATCGCGTCGCCGGCAGGGTCGAACCCGTCGATTTTCGCGCTATCCATCGAGGCAATGCAGTCATGCGCAGCGCCTTCCTCATCGATCACCCGCACGCCGGCCATGCCGTGATTCATCGGCCAGGCCGCAACGATGCGGTCGATGACGACCGGTGCATCGAGCAGGCAGCGCTGCAGCGCCGGCAACAGATCGGGCAGATAACGGCTCCAGTCGGTCTCCGGCTTTACCGCCGGCATGTCTTCGGGGGCCGCTTCGGCGGATACCTCTTCCGGCAAAAGACCGACGCGGCAGCAACCGGTAAGCGCCGGCTCCTGCGGCAACGACAGCAACACGAGATGATCGAACGCTTCGCCCTCTTCGCCGGCCATGCTGTCGATGCATTGTTCGGCGCGCATCGCCGCCACCAGCACGTCGGCCGCATCGTCGATCGCACTGCCGCGCCACACGATCCAACCCGGATCGAGCCAGTCGAGCGGCACCATCGCGCCCGAATAAGTCATTTCGACGGGTCCGGGGTCGCCGGGGCGGGTCAGCAGCGCCGAACCTTGCGCGGCTTCGAGCCGCCAGAACGGTTCATTGCCGGAACAGACGATGCGACCTCCCTCTTCATCCTCGGCGGCGGACGGGGCGATCGCGCCCGATAGCGCCAAGACTAGAAATGCCGGGGAAATGGCCTGCAGCAACCGTTTCATGGTCGCGCTCCGTCGTCCTGCCGGCACACGCGCCGGGGTTTCGGGCCGAGATGCTAGCACAGCGCCGATGGGCCCGTTGGTTGCGAAACCAACACCGCAGCCCGCTCGCTGTTCCGCCACCGGTCAACCAACCGGGTCCAGCATCCGCGAATAGCCCAGCAGATCAAATGTTTCGGCATGTCGCTCCGCGATTCGTTCCTGCTGCTCCCACGTCAGAAGCCTGGCTGTCGCATGCTCGGGTTTGCGCGACTTGCTCTTCGCCCGCGGCAAGCACGGGCTGATATCGACGCCGATCCGGTCGGCGATCGACGCGAGATCCGCGTGGAGATTTTCGTACCGCAGGATTCGGTCGACAACCACGGCACCGTCGATCCGGTATTTGTCAATATTGGGCGTGCCGGACTTGATCACTTCGTCGATCGCCCGACGGATGGCAACATCGTCAGGTATCGCCTTGAAGTCGGCATCGTGGATCTTCCAGAGCGCTTTGGATACGACGACGTCATAGGGGTTTCGGTCGATGGTGAACTTGAATGCGCGGCGCCAGAACGCTTCGCCGACCGTGCTGCGGATCTCGGCGGCGCTCATATGGTTGAAGAAGCGGAATTTCGTCTCCAACTCGCGGAACAGTTTCCAGATCGCCTTGAAATCCCGACGATTGATTGCGTTCGCATAGGCATTTTCGAGCACCGGATCGAGCGCGAAATTCTGCGGCCGTCGCATTTTCGAGCACCGGCGAATCTCGTCGCGGGGGTGGACCGGCGTGATGACGTCGTCGGGTCCGCAACGGGTGCTCAGCGTCATTTCGACGCTGGTGCCTACTACCTTGCCCGTCTTGATGAAGATGTAGCCATGCTCGTACGAAACGATCATGGAAAGTCTGACCCGCTTTGTGACCTCAATGCCGTCTGGCGCGCGACGGCAGGACGAGACGGTCGATCCAGTTGCGCACTTCCATGGTACGCACATCGTCGTTCGTCACGTCCTCATCGATGCCGAGCAGCCAGGCGATATCCTTGCGCGACGGGTCCTGATGCAATGTCTCGAGCTGGTTGACGTAGCCCTCGGCCGCTTCTCGATCGCGGAAGAAACCGAGCTTCATCAGTTTGTCGATCCGGCACCAGGTGAGCCGTGCCATCTCGTGCAGATCGTATTCGGGGTGATATTGCAGGCCCCAGAACTCGCCGCCGCGGCTGGTGACCGCCACCGCCTGCACATGAGTAAACGCGTTCGAGGCGAGCAACACCGCACCGGCCGGCAGATGGGTAATCTCGTCGACATGCGAAATGAACGCATCGAACACGCTCGCCTTGCCGGCATAGAGCGGATGGCCGCGCCCATCCGGCGTCAGGCCGATCTTGCGCGCGATGCCCATCTCGCGGCCGCGCGGATTGGCGCGGCAGATGCCGCCGGCTGCCACGACCGCGATCTGCGCCGCCCAGCAGGAGCCGAAGGCCGGCACGCGCGATTCGAAACAGGCTTTGGCGAGTTCGATCTGCGGGCCGACGCGGGGATCGTCTTCGTAAATGGTCAGGCTGCAGCCGGTCCAGGCGACGCCATCATATTGCTGCAGCGCCGCACCCTTCGGCAGTGTCGCGCCCGGATCGGCCGGATAGAGAATGTCGCATTCGGCGCCGGGCAGCGCACGGCGGATCATGCGCTCGTAGAGATGGCCCGCTTCGCTCGCACCACCGGCGACCAGTTCGGCCCGCGCCTCGCGGTTATAGCCGTCGACCACCAGAAACCGCAGATTGCCGCCCATCTCAGCCCCCTTCGCGCGATGCCGCCGGATCGAGCTTATCCGGCGGCTCCTCGTCCCGGAAGCCCAGCGAGGCGAGGTCCAGCCGCTCGATCCGCAACAGCTCGGGGAAGAGCCGCATCCAGATGAGGACCGTCAGCACGGTCGCAGTGCCGCCGAAGGCGACGGCGCCGACCGCGCCGAAGATCGAGGCCAGCACGCCGGCGGAGAAGAGGCCGAGCTCGTTCGAGGCGCCGACGAACACCATCTCGACCGCCATGACGCGGCCGCGCAGCCGGTCGGGCGTCGCCAGCGGCACGATCGTGCCGCGGATATAGACGCTCACCATGTCGCCCGCGCCCATCACCATGAGCAGCACCAGCGACAGCCAGAAAATCTTCGAGAAACCGAACGCGATAGCGGCAAGGCCGAAAATCCCGATCGCAAGAAACAGAATTTTTCCGACCGAATGGCGCAACGGATATTGCGCGAGCACGAGGGCCATCACCACCGCCCCGACGCCCGGTGCGGCGCGCAGCAGGCCGAGCCCGTCGGGACCCACCTGCAGGATATCCTTGGCGAAGATCGGCAGCAGGGCGACCGCGCCGGAAAACAGCACGGCAAACAGATCGAGCGAAATGCCGCCAAGAAGAATACGGCGCTCGAGGATGAGTTTCATGCCGGCCACGATTTCGGAGATCGTGGTGCCGCGCCCTTCCTGGGAGGCGCGCATCGGTCGACCCATGAAGGCCATCGCGAGTGCGGCGGCGACCAGCATCAGACTGGCGCCGGCATAGGCTGCATCCGCGCCCCCCACGGCATAGAGGAAGCCGCCGATCGCCGGGCCGTCGACGATCGCGATCTGCCACGAGATCGACGACCAGACGATCGCATTGGCCAGTTCGCGGACCGGTACCAATGTTGGAATGAGCGCGCGCACCGCCGGATTGACGAACGCACGCGCAACGCCGAATCCGGCCGCGGCCGCAAGGATCGACAAACGATCGGCCGTACCGGTCCACGCCATGTAAAAGAGTGCGCCCGCGCAAAGCGCTTCGCCGCCGATCGCGAGGATCGTGACGATGCGGCGGTCGAACCGGTCGGCGGCGGCACCGGTGAAGAACACCAACAGGACCGACGGCAAAAATTCGGCCAATCCGACCAGACCGAGATCGAGCGCGCGGCCGGTCAGATCGTACATCTGCCAGCCGATCGCGACCGCCTGCATCTGCATCGCGACGGAGGCGAGGAAGGTCGAGCCCCACATCAGCGAGAAATCGCGATGGCGGAAGACCCGGATGCCCTCGAACCGCACGGCGCTCACGCAGCCTCACCGCTTAGAATCGGCGCGAGAACAGCGTGACCGGCGGTGGTATTGCCATCGGAACCGCGAATCATCCGGGTGCCGATGGCGCTCGATGATCTCATCCGGCAAGCCGGTCGATGATCGCCGGCAGATCGGCGTGGCGTTCGCAGATCGCGTCGGCGGTGGTGGTGCCCTTGTCGTTCGCGCGCGTCGCGGTGAACAGAATCGCCTTCATGCCGAGCGCCTGCGGTCCCTTCACGTCGTTATGGTCGCGATCGCCGATATGAACCATCTCGCCGATCGAAACGCCCATCTGCTTGGCGGCGCTCTCGAACATCGAGCGATGCGGTTTGGAATGGCCGACTTCGTCGGAGAAGGCGAAACCGTCGAAATGCCGTGCGAGATCGTAGCTTTCAAGCAGCCGCTTCAGGCAATGGCCGGGCGAGACGATTGCATCGGACACAATGCAGAGCCGATAGCGCTTGTGCAGATCCGCCAGCGCCTCGGCAATGCCGGGAATGAGATCGGGCCGGATCGTGACCTCCATCTCTTCATGCGCGGTCACCACCCGGGCGAACGCGGAATCGGGCAGTTTGCGGCCGAGCCCTTTGAGGATCACCTGCAGCCGCTCGCCGATCGTCCAGGTGACATGCTGGTCGTGCCAGG